>JAGADS010000218.1 GCA_017613485.1 Treponema sp. | reverse complement strand
TTTTTTGTCGAATGGAACTTCTTTGATTACATAGCAGTCATAAGAAACGCCGCTCTCAACTGTGATTGACTCCTCGCGAAGATACTGATGGTCATCTTCTGAAATGTCGCGGGTAGAAAGATCATCGTAAGTTGCATCTGAACCCATGAAGGATTTTGAACCTTCACTTGAGTTAACACGACGTACAGATTTCAGGGCAGGAAGATAGATGAACTTGTCATCGGGTCCATTTTTGTTTGTAATCTGCAGGAAGCGTGTATCCTTGACAGAGGCCGGCCCCTTAAAATTCATTACGACATAGGTTCTTCCATTTTCCTCTTTTCCGTACTCAACAATCTGTCTGGCTTCTTTTGTGCCGTTTTTATCTTCAAGGGTCATTACTACCTGACTCTGAGAGAAGCTTGGTTTCTTGAAGTCGGCGACTTTGTTCATAATCTCATCACCCTTAGCATCTGCAAAGGCGAGTCCACCAATAACAGCAAATGTTGCTGCGACCAATGTTTTAGTTGTTGTTCTCATATATATCTCCTTAAAAATAGATTCATTTTTTGCTGATGAATTTCGGTGCATACATGTTCAAAAAGCCCGGTATTACTGTCATTGCAAGGAAGCTTGATGTGAACATTACGATTGCAACCAGAATTCCGATGTAACGAAGTACTACAAACTTTGAGAAGCAGAGTACAAGGAAACCAAATCCTACAGCGACTGCATTGGTAACAATTCCGTGACCGCTTTTTCTGAACGTCATGCGTGTCACTTCCTCAAGGTCATCGCTTTTTGTCCTTTCCTCCTTGTATGTGCTGAGGAAATGTATCGTATAGTCAATTCCGACACCGACTGCAACTGATGCAATGATGCTTGTAACAAGATCAAGGTTGATACCGGCAAATCCCATGACCATGTAATTCAGTATGATTGCAAGTGCAAGAGGTACGGCTCCCAAAAGGCCTGCCCATCCGCTCTTGAATGAGAATGCGATGATGACGAACACACACAGCAAAGAAATCAAGAGGCTTGTAAGCTGGCTTGATACAATCATCTTTGTCATCGTGTATTCCATCTCTGCTGTTCCTGTTGCTTCCAATGTGTAACCTGCCGGGAAATGTTCCTCCGCGAATTTCTGTGCGGCTGCGATTATGTCGCCTGTTGTCTGAGTTGAATGATTCCTGAGCTGAACTGTTATGCGCATTATCTGAGGATTCATGTCATCGTCCACAAAGCGGTCAAGGGAACCGGAAAGCAATGTGAGGTAACCCTGAACGACACCGGCAAGTTCTTCCTTGCTTGCAACAGGGTATTTTTCAGTATCATACGGAATCTCGTAATAGGCACTTCCGTTATAGTTCACCTGCTTTTGAAGTTCATCCACAATGTCTTCAACTTTTGCAGTCTTTCCTCCTGCGGCAATGTATGCTTTGTTCAGCATGATGATGGCATCTTCTACTGTGATGTTCTGTTCCAATGCCTGTGCATAGGCTGTGTTTGGATCGGTCCATGTTGAATAATCGAAGTCCGTATTATCTTCTGTTGTTGCTGTTACTGTGTCAAAATCATCAAATTCACTGAAGTCCGAAAAATCGTCAAAGCTGTCAAAATCAGAAAGATCATCAAAATCGTCCATGGCGGCAAAATCATCAGTTAATTCTGTGCCTTCTGCTGGTTCTATGCTGTCTGTTGTCGGGACATGCCATACCTGGTTAATCCTTTTGATAAAGTCCGTGAATGAGACAATCTTTCCAACATCGCTGAATTCGCTTTCCATGTAGCCCTGCAGATCGTCAACGGCTTTAAGGATTTCTGGATTTGTGAGAGAGCCTTTGTCTGGACCCTTTACGTTGAGGTAGAGGCTGTTGGTTCCTGCAAACTGCCTGTCTATGTAATCCATGTCCTGCCTCATGTCGCAATACTTGGGGAAGTAGTTTACCAGAGCTGTGTCGATGTGAAGCATCTTGAGTCCTATAATGGAGATACCCACCATTACAATCAAAGAAAGATAAAGGCGTGGCTTGGATCCGCAGAAGAAATGATAAATCTGATAAAGCGTGTCTCCCTGTGCCTCATCCGCAGTTTTTCCACCGTGAAGGCGATGTACGTTCTCTAATTTTTTGGCAAGCCTTTCACTCAGATTATGCTTTTTATTGCGTCTTTCCTGTACCTTTTTGTAGTCCTTGAGCAAGAGAATGGCAGGAATCAATGTTATAGCGAGAATAAGGGAAATTGTAACTCCGATTGCCGTAAACACTGCAAAACTGTGGAGTGGTGCAATTGGACTTGAAATCAGTGAGATGAATCCGATTACAGTTGTGATGCCCGCAAGGAGAACAGCCCTCATGACTTCTTTCAAACCGCTGAAAACTGCGTTGCGATATTTTTCTTTGTCGAGTTCACCTTCTGTCATGTCAAGAGCGACATAATAATGTGTAAGCACGTGGATGCCATATGCAGATCCGACTGCAATCAATGCAACAGGAATTACTGATGAAACCAGAGTAAATGTCACATGGAAAATAGACATGAGCCCCATTGTCCAGCTTGTAGACATAACCACTGTGATTAGCGGAAGAAGGGTTCCGTCCATAGTCTTGAAGCTGAAATAGAGTGAAAGCAAAACCACCACGATTACAAGTGGAATAAGACGGGTAAGGTCTGCGAGCATAAATTTGCGTGAGTTCTGCATTACGACAGGGTTTCCGTAAATCTTTACGTCAAGATTGTGTCCTTTTGTCGCTTCGTTTACGATTGCAGTAACATCATCAAGAACACCTTCCTGCATTTCTGCTTCACTGCGGATTTTCTTTTTGCCGAGTTTTTCTGCCAGCTCCTTTTCGTGCTCCTTGTCATAAGAGGCAAGTGTAACCTGCAGCTGGGTTCCGGTCATATTGTCGTTCATGATAACGCGGTTATACATTGCATCCCACTCGTTGAGCCTGTTTTGAATCTGCTCTATATCTTCCGTAGAACCTGTGTAGTTATCGGGGATAAGCTGGCTTGCGGAAATAGAACCGTCGGACTCGCATACAAAATCTATATGGGTGAGGGAGTCCACGTCGGAAACTTCGCTAAGCTCCAGGGACTTGTCTGTAATCTCACGGATAACGTCGATGTACTCTGGGGTAAGGATTGTACCGTCCTTTGCCTCTAGGCTTACACCAATGACCATCATGCTTCCGAACTGCTCTTCTGTTTCTGAAAGACGGGTATAGGATGCGTCCTTTTGCGGTAGGAACTGACGGATCGAGTTGTCAATTGTCAAATCCTTGATGAAAAATCCAAGAACACCGGTTATTACCACACAAAGCACGATAATTACTGGCGGGTGTTTGAAAAATCTTTTTGCAAAACTCATAAGTGCTGCTCCTTTTAATTGATTTCTTTTGCTTGAAAGTTTAACAGTTGAAACGTTCAAACGCTTAAACGGTTAAACTTGTTAACAAATATAATCATTCCGCATGTAATAGTCAATAGAATTTTGAAAAAAAATCAGGCGTTCCTCAAAAAACATTTTGCCATGTTTGACAAAGGTAAAAACTCCTTTTATAATAGGGAAAGATAAAATGATAACAAAAGAAGAACTTCACCGAACAAGAGAAATCCTGCACTCGTGTCTGCCCATGTTCATTGCATTGGGTGATGAATTCCGCCAGCAGCTGATTGTGGACATTGCCGCAGCAGGGGAGGCCGGAATCAACGTGACGGATTTGTCGGAAAAATCACAGCTATCCCGTCCCGCCATCTCGCATCATCTGAAAGTACTCAAGGATATGGGATTGATTACCCCGCGAAAAACAGGCACCCAGATTTTCTATAAACTTTCAATCCACAAAGATTTGGAAAAACTGTCAGACTTCATTAACTCCATCAGCCGTGTAATTGAAAGCCTCAAGGGAGAAGAAGAAAAGTAAGGTGGGGTTACTCCCCGATTCAGGTCCTGCTTTATGGGGAGAATTTTCAAAAATCGCGTTAGGGAAGGTGAGATAGTGAAAACTTTCTTGATTTTCGTAAAAGTTTTCAGTAGTGTGCGAGAAAGTTCTGTTTCTCGTGGATTACATTACCGTTGGGGTCATAAGCATTCCTCAGTTCTTGTTGTAATCTTACCGGATTTCATAACCGTTTGAGTCGTATTCAAACCATCTCTCATATCCGTCACTGTCCTTATAGTGGATTTCGTTCCCGTTTGAGTCGTATTCCCACCTGCTCTCCCATCCGTCGCTGTCTTTCTCGTAGATTAAGTTGCCGTTCGAGTCATATTTATGCCATTCCTCAGATCCATCACTGTTTTTCTCGTAGATACACATACCTGGTTCCTCACAGAGGAAGAATATCTCAAT
>JAGADS010000217.1 GCA_017613485.1 Treponema sp. | reverse complement strand
TTCAGTTTTTTGAAAGGCCAAGGTTCAATTTCAAGCTGCCTGAATAATTCAGAAACGGTTATGAATTTTACGCTCTTGAATTTCGGGTTTTCCATCCATGATGTTTTTTTTCTTGAATCTTCCATCACATAAAAACAGTTGCTGTCAATTTTCTCAACAATCACGCCACCGTTGTTGTAAATCAATCTTGCAAAATCAACTTTTTGATCATAGTCTCTTTTTCTAGAAAGATTCAGTTTGTATCTGCCGCTTAGTTTTGTGCTCAAGGGTGTCGGGTTTTTCTTGTAGTAAAGCTCACGGATTTTTTCCTCTGCCGTCTTTTTTATTGTGTTGATATACCTTCTTTCTATGTCCTGTCTTACAGAACGCAAAGCATAAAAATTGGAGGAAAGAAATTCCTTGATATGCATTTTTTTTGTAAGGCACATTTTCTGGACAAGCAGCATTGTCATCTCGGCATCATCACAGCTTTTATGTGCCGTAAGGCTGTCTGTCTTGACTTCATAGAATTTAAGCCACGAGGAAAGACCGTTATGGATGTTGTTAAGCCGTTCAGCTATCATTCTTGAATCGTATGCCGAAAAATCATATTGAGGAAGGTTAAAGTGATTGCATGCACAGACTAAAAAATCAATGTCATTTTCCACTGCAAAACCGATTGCTTTTCTGCCGGGTGAAGTAAGAAGATTCTTGATCCTCTCATAATAAAAAGAAAAATCAGGCTGTGATAAAAAATACTCTTTTGAGTATGCAAGCTGACATTTTGATCTGGGATCCAACAAGACCGGTTCAAATTCTGAGCGCGGATTCATTACAATATCTTCTTTTTCAATGACATTAAAATTCTGATCGCATATAACATAGCCGAAAGAACAGATGTGTCCGTCTCCACCGATGCTGTTGGAGCTTTCAATGTCAAAAAAGATATATGTTTCTTCTGTGGAACCCATAGTGATTTCTTCCGGTTTAGAATGTATATCCTGTTCCGCCGTTCTGTTCTGCCTGTAAAGAAAGATTCTTCCTGAAATCCAAAAGTTTCTGCCTCAACTCAGGATACTTTACAGCAAGGATTTCTATCGCAAGGTATGCGGCATTTTTTGCATTGTTTATGCCTACGCTTGCAACTGGAATCTGAGGTGGCATCTGAACCACAGAAAGAAGCGCATCCATTCCGCCAAGTCCGTTTGAGACTCCCGGGGTCACACATTCAAGAGGAACACCAACGACCGGAAGAACTGTATTGCCTGCTATTACACCTGGAAGAGCGGCGCTTAAACCTGCTCCTGCTATGATGCATTCAAAACCTTCATCCTCAATCTGATGAATGGTCTTTACAAGCAGTGCTCCTGCCCTGTGTGCGGAAATAATGAATGCCTTGTATTCAACGCCGAATTCGCTGAGTACGTCGGCGGCCTTTTTCATTGTCTGACTGTCGGATTTAGATCCAAAAAAAATTGCAACCTTCATATCCGAACTTTAGCACATTACGGCCTTTTTTTCAAGTTAAAGACTGTCATACAAATCGGAAATCTTCTGCATTTCCTGATCGCGGTTCTTCCACCATGAGCTTGCCCACACCCTGAATATCTTCCAGCCTCTTGACTCAAGGTATTTCTGCCTGTGATAGTCGCGGTTTCTTGAAGTGTCAGGTCTTGTGTAAAGATGTGAGTCACATTCAAGTCCAAGAACAAAACGTCCTTCTTTCTTGAGTGCAAAGTCAATGCTGTAGCCGCCTATGCCGACATTCTTCTGGAATTCAATTCCTTCCTGAGAAAGTGCGTCTGCAATTGAGTCAATGTATTCCTGTTGTGTCTGGTTCTCGTATTCATCAACAGTTTTCTCGGTGGTGTCTGACGAAAGTGAAAGAAGGATGCGTCTTGCCTCTTCCTTTTTGTTCATGCTGACTGCCTGTGTGTATTCAAGATATTTCTTGAGTATTGCAGGTCCCGGATTCTTTGTGTTCTGCACATTCAGCTCTGACGGGTCAAAACTTGAGACGACATGTACCTGTTTCTTTGCACGGCTTATTGCAACATTGAGGCGGTTTTCTCCTCCAACCTGATTAAGCCAGCCAAAGTTCTGGATGAATTTTCCTTCCTTGTTCTTTGCATATCCGATGGAGAAGATGATTATGTCTCTCTCATCACCCTGAACGTTCTCTATGTTCTTTACAAAGAGACCGATATCCTCTCCGTCTTTTGTCCTCTGCATCTCGGTGTGGACTTTCTCTGCAAAGTCAGAATCCTGTGCACATTCCTTGTCTATCAAGTCTTCGATTAAGTCACGCTGGCTTGTGTTGAATGTAATGATTCCGATAGTCTCGTTTGCCTTGCGGTTTGCAAAAATGTCCTTTAATAAACCGATGATAAATACAGCTTCCTCCATGTTCCTGCGCTTATCCCAGACAGCATTTTCCATGCGGTGAACCTGAATAGGCCTTTCCTCGTTTTCATAAGTATTGGGCGAAACATAAAGCTGAGCATTGTAGAAGGCATAGTTTGAGAATGCGATAAGCTCCTCGAACTGTGAGCGGTAATGGAAATTGAGAAGTGTATTGTCGTATCTGTATTTTGCAAGATCAAGGAGGCTTTCTTCCTCAAGTGCGGCGGAGATTTCCTCATCTTCATCAAGGTCATCCTCGTCAAATGAGATGCGTCCTGTTCCAAGACTTGAAGGCCTTAGCTGTTTCTGGTCTCCTGCAACGATGACTTTCTTGGCACGCAAAATAGAAGGTAATCCTTTTTCAACATACATCTGAGATGCCTCATCGAATACCAGTAAATCAAACACACCGATTTGAAGTGGAATTATTTCAGAGACAACTTCCGGTGTCAGAAGCCATATCTTGATTCCCTTGAAAAGCTCAAAATCAAATTTGCTTATGAACTTGTTTACGCTCATCCTGCGCTTTGATTCAATGGCACGGAGAATCTCATTCTTGCGTTTTGATTCAGTGAGCATTCCGATGCTCTGATAAAGAGTCCTCTTTAAATTGTCTCTTGTAATCTTTGTCTTGTCCTGAATGTCCTTGCTTACGGTACGGATGATGTTCTGAAAATTGTTTATTGTCATCATCGAATCGCGGTGACTTGTCTCAAATTCCATAAGATGCTTGTAAAGAAGGAACTGCATTACTTCTTTGTTTGCATTCATAAGGGAATTGTCACACTGCCTCTGTACATTCTGCATGAATGTGAAGTAGGATTTTTCCTCTGAGGAAAGTGAGTCATAAAGCGGCTTAAGCTCATAATATTTTGTATATTGCTCAACACCTGCTATGAATTCGTCAGGCTTTGCGATTATTGCTTTTGCATTCTGAGGAATCTGTGTGTCAAAATATGAAGCTGCAAATTCCTTTACGGCTTTTTTTGTCTTACCGCCTGTAAAAAGTTTTGCAATCGCATTCTTCTTATTGTATTCATCAATCTGAGGCTTAATGGACTGCCAGTGCAGCATAATCTGCTGGATGTCAAAATCAGTAAGATTATTCTTCATCTTTGAGAGAAGGGGAAATGCTTTGTTAAGCGATGTAAATGTATCGGTCTGCTCAACTATGTCCTCGTCAGAAAAAGTGGAGGAGCATTTTGCAAGGACAGGGTATGTGGCTGTAAGGATATCCTCAGTTGCATTCTGTGTAAAGAACCTTTGTCTTTCAAAATTGGCTGTTTCATTAAAATTGATTTTCGGGCATTTAAGGTAAAGCTTGTAAGGCTCAAGCTCAAATGAATCAGGCGTATACAATTCGCGGGAAACTTTCTCAAGTGCATCAAGCTGATTTTCAATGTCCACGGAAATTGTTGCGGAAGATTTTTCGGGTGTGTTTTTTCCTGCCTGCATGTGAACGATGTCTGTCATCTGCTGGTAGAAAAGATTCTTATTGTTTACGTCGTCGATTATCAGGGCATATTTTGAAAGTTCTCCAAGACGTGAGTATACGACATCAAGAGCAGTCTTTTTCTCTGATACCATGAGCACGGTTTTTCCGGAGAGTGCCGCCTGTGAAATCAAGCTGGTGATTGTCTGTGATTTACCTGTTCCAGGCGGGCCTTCCATTACAAGCTCGTCGCTCACGTTGATTTGATTCAGGACTTTTTCCTGTGAGCTGTTCAAGTCATTTATGTAGCAGATGTTGTTTTCCTGAACCGGTATTTCTTTCTGAACTTCCTTTTCATCATCAGTCTGATCAGAGAGAAGGTCGTTGAGCAGTGTGTTGATTATTCCGCTTTCTGCAATCTGCTGGAAGTCTTTTTGAATTGAAGAAGAGCAAATGGGAAAGTTACCAAGTACAATTGTATTGTCAAGGTACATCTCGCCGGGTTTGTAAGACGGGAATGTGTCTGCCGTGTAATCCTTGAATGAATGGAGCTCGTGCTCGCTTTCTGGAATCGTTATCTCAAGGTCGCAGTTTTTAAAGAATGTGGAGATGTTGTCAAAGAATGAGTCTCGTGCGTTGTCTTCTAGTGCCTCTGGTGGAAGTGCCTTGTTTATGTTTGCAGTTTTATAGTATGCAAGAACAAGAGTCGTGTTATAGAGAATATCTCTTGAGCGGTCAAGAGAAAGCTTGATGCTTGACGGAGACCTTTCTTCGTTTACAGGAAACAGTGCAAGAGGTGCCCTTACCTCAAAACCGTCACCTGCTAGTTTTCCTTTTACAAAGGGGTAGGCTATAAAAAGATTGTTCTGTCCTTTTTCACGAAGCATTCTGGAGTTTGCACGCAGAAGAGAGACAACTTTTTTCATTGATGACTCATCTTTAGAATTGCATATCTCAACTTTTTTGCCTGGACCAAGAATTATGTCACGCGGATCAGATTCAGAATTGAACAGGTCAACTGCATATTTACTTTGAATCTTGGGCATGTAAAGAAGGTGATTTCTTTTGTTTATGTTTACAAGTTTTTTCTCAAGCTCCTTTAGTGTCTCAAGAACGGATTTGTTGATGGAGACTTTTAGGAAACCTCCACCCTGTACATTCCTTTCGTGACGGTTGATGACTCGAAGAAACTGCTCTCCGTAATTGTCGATGAATGCCTTGCCGACACCCGGAATACTCTCTAAATCAGAAAGCTTTACAGGTACAAGCCTTGCCATCTCATGCAATACCTCGTCGCTGCATACTGACGGTGTCCTCTCTGATTCTGCCGTGTCCTTGATATGCTGCCTTAATGCAACCAGTGCCTGATATAATTCCTGATCTTCTGTCATTTTCAACCTCTATTTTTTTAGTGTGTCTGTTCAAATAGCGAAAGCACTTCTTTCTTAAAAGAATTACCCCTTTCAAATTCGTTGGAAAATAATCCGAATGATGTTGCACCCGGAGAGAATACAACTGGAATAGCTCCTCCGTCTTCTGTATATCCGAATGTCTTTACTGCATCTTCCTGAATCAATTCTGTCTTAAGGATTCCCAGCAGTGCTCCAAGTGAATTATAGGGACCGTTGTAAGGAATATTCTCTTCCTCTAAAAGTGGAATGAGCTTGTCTGTTCCAGTGCCCTCAAGTAAAAGGATTTTTCTTGGTATGAATCTCTTTCCGTTATTGCCTGACAGTGTCTGGATAAGAGGAGTAAAGTCAAGGTTTTTGTCAGTGCCTCCGCAGATCAGGACAACACCGTCATCAAATGACTGCACCGCAGCCGCACATGCCTCTGGAACTGTCGCGCAGGTATCATTGTAAAAGGCAAGCTTTATATTGTTGAACGGAACGACTGCATCATAGAAATGCTCAAGCCTGTGTGGAACACCCTTCCATTCTGATAAAATTGAAATGCACTGCTCAGGAGCAACATTCATCAGTCGAAGGACAAGAGATGCATTTAATGCGTTGATTTTCATGTGGGGACCTGGGACCAAAAGTTTTCCGAGGATTTTTTCTTCCTGAATGTTAGAGGCAGTGCTTGACTTACTCATTAACTCCTGTGGAAGCCTTGCATATCCGCACACTTCATCTCCATCCCTCATCAGGAATGCACCGAAAAGATCATGCTGAAGAACATTGGAACTGTAACGCAGAACCTTTGCCTTTGTCATTGATGCAAAATAATCACCCCAGCTTTTGCAGCCAATTTCAGGAATTGCTGTTTCCTTAAGATAGCCGTCATCATCTGCTGACACAATAGTAAAATCATTTTCATCCTGATCTGCAAAGATAAGGGTTTTATCCGCAATGTAACTGTCCATATCTCCATACCAGTTCTGATGGTCAGGAACAATACGCGTTATGATAGAGATTTTCGGCTTGAGTGCTTTTCTACCCCTGAGGTCTGCAAGCTGCCAGCTGGAAAGTTCAAGTACAACTGGAGTTGTGCCGTCGGTCTTGTCAAGGAATGTAAGGGGACTTACTGTTATGTTTCCGCCAAGATATGCCTGAAATCCCGCGCCTAGCAAACCGTTATAGATTGCACTAACAGTAGAGCTTTTTCCCTTGCTTCCTGTCACGGCAATTATCGGTGCCTTTGTAAAATGCAAAAAAATGCTCAAGTCAGTTTCGATAGCCTTTGCCTTTGCAAGATACTGGTTTCCCTGAATTTTTACTCCGGGATTTTTTATTACACAGTCTGCGTTCTCAAAATCTTCGATTCTGTGCTGACCAAGGACATAAGTGATTCTGGATTTGTCGAGCCTTTCATCTTGTGCAATGCTTTTTAGTGTGGGGGCAAGCTGCTCTGCTGTCTTCATGTCGGTAACTGTGACGTATGCTCCGTGCTGAAGGAAAAACTTTACACAAGCCTCTCCGCCACCGTTAAGTCCAAGTCCCATCACAGTGATTTTTTTTCCTGCAATATCCTCGATTGAATTAAATACACATCCTTCCGGATAAACATGAAAGTCCATCTTAAACCTCTTTTTTAATTTGCCCTGCTTGTCCTTAATTTCTGGCTTGCATTGTACTGTGCGATTCCTTCCTCAAAAAGAATCTCAGTCAATTCTGTAAAGCCAACACCTTCGCTTCCGCATAGTTTCGGGAACATGCTTATGCTTGTAAATCCAGGCATCGTGTTGATTTCGTTAAGGTAAATGTCGCCTGTGTCACGGTCGATGAAAAAATCAACTCTTGAAAGACCTAAAGCCCCGACAGCCATGTATGCCTTTTTTGCAGTTTCCTTTATGTAAGATATTTTATCTGCGTCAAGTTTTGCAGGGATAACCAGATCAGCTCCATCGGGATCATTGTACTTTGCATCGTAATCATAGAATGTGTGGCGCGGAACAATTTCTCCGGGACCATACGCCTTGATTAATGTTGCCTCATTGGATGAATCAAATGTAACTGAGTTACCCATGACAGAGCATTCAACTTCCCGTGCTGCAATTGCTTTTTCAATTAAAACCTTGTTGTCCCATTCAAATGCCTCCATCAGTGCAAACGAAAGCTCCTTTTCGTTCTCTGCCTTGCTTGCACCGTCACTAGAGCCTGCTGAACATGGCTTTACAAAAAGCGGGAAATTGAGTTTTTCGACTGCCTCTTTGATTTTTGCATCATATCTTTTGCTGTCGTTTACATCTGCTCTTGTAATGCATACACCGGGAACTACTGGAAGACCTGCATTGTTCCATATAATCTTTGTCGTATCCTTGTCCATTGTTGATGAAGAAGCAAGAACTCCGCATCCTACAAAAGGAACGTCCGCCATCTCAAAAAGTCCCTGTATTGTACCGTCCTCTCCGTAGGTTCCATGAAGAACAGGAAATGCTATGTCGCATGGAATTGTTTTTCCATTACATACAAATGCACCGTCCTTGCCGCCACCTGGAATTATCGATACTCTTTTAGCCTCATCCTCGTGAATCGAAAGCATTGCATCCTTGTTGTTTTTCAATTCACTTAAAAGGGAATCATCCTCACAGTACCATTTTCCGTCCTTGCTGATTGAAATCAAATGGATTTTGTGCTTGTCAGAGATATTTCTTGCAACAGATGAAGCGCTGATAATCGAAATCTCATGTTCCCCTGATCTTCCGCCGTATATTAAAACTACATTCATTTTATTTCTCCTGTTCAGTTTGCCTTGTTTTCCTTGTAACCCATTTCAGTCAGTGTCTTCTTTGCCTGAGCGATTTCATCATAGGGCATTACCCTGTCCTTGAAGATGATTGAATTCTCATGTGATTTTCCCAGAAGAAGAACTATGTCATCTTTCTGTGCAATGGAGAACGCCTTTTTGATTGCCTCAATTCTGTCTGAGATTAAGAACATGTCCTTGTCCTGGACCTTGCCTTCTTTCTTTGCACCCTCGGCTATCATGTTCAAGATGGACATGCTGTCTTCCTGCCGAGGATCCTCGTCTGTTAGAATCAATATGTCACAGAATCTTGCCGCCACCTGTCCCTGAAGCGGTCTTTTCTTTATGTCACGTTCTCCGCCTGAACCAAAGAGTGCAATCATTCTTCCTGTGCAGCGTTTCCGTATCGGAGGAAAAATTGTCTCGAATGATGACGGTGTGTGTGCATAGTCAACGATAACCTCAAAAGGCTGTCCCTGATCGATTACGGTCATTCGTCCTTTGACAGGAACAAGCTCTGTGGCTTTTGCAGAAAGGTCCTCCAGTGAAATGCCGGTGGTTCCGTTTACTGCAAGAATTGCCGCCATGATATTGTATGCGTTGAATGCACCCGGAAGAGGAGCCTTTACATGAATCACGCGGTTTTCATCCTTGATTGAGTCATGATCCTGAAATCTGTGTATGCTGAACGAAAGCCCGAATCTTGCAGCTGCGATATTTCTTGCCGAAAGGTATGCCATGTCCTCGGGGATTGCGGGTAGGGGAGAGACTTTCTTTTCTTCTTCTCCGGCCTGCTTTCCTGCCTTGCCTTCTGTTGTGTAGCCTATGACCTTTTTGTTTGTGGCCGAGACAAAATACGGGAATGACTCATCCTCAAGATTGACGATTCCAAAAGATGAAACCTCTGTTTCTTTTCCGTTTATTGTCTTTATGTGGTTGTGCCTGTCCAGTGCGCGGAACAGGTTTGCCTTGTCATTTCTGTACTGCTCGAATGTGCCGTGGAATTCAAGATGCTCAAGTGTCACGTTCATGAATACAGCACAGTCAAAAAGCACGTCACCCAGACGGTTCAGCTTGTCGGAAAGACCATGTGATGAAGATTCAACTACAGCATGTGTGCATCCGTTCTGAACCATCTCGTAAAGCTCGCGTTGAACTATCGGGGCCTCCGGTGTTGTCTGGTGCTCCGGGTTGTTTATTGCAGGACCTCCAAGAGAATATTGCACTGTTGAAATGAAGCCTGCCTTGTAACCTGAGAGAGTCAGAAGCTGCCATATAAAAGAGACGGTAGAGGATTTACCCTCTGTTCCTGTTACGCCGTAGATTACAAGCTTGCTGGAAGGATTATCGTAGAATGCCGCCGAGACAGGTGACATGACTTTGCGTGAGGATTCAACCTTGATGAATACAGGCTCTGCGTTTTTCTGTTTAACAGCATCCTGAATTGCCTCTTTATCTTCCGCTGAAAAATCATCCTGAAAAATGACTGCGGCCGCTCCGTTCAGGATTGCCTGGCTTATGAACCTGTTGCCTGTGGTATGGGTTCCTGGCAGTGCGAAAAAAAGAGAGTTTTCCTTTACATCACGGCTGTCGAATACAAGCGAATTGATTTTTACGTTTTGGGTGATTCCAGAATCTTTTATTTCTGTAGAACCGTCGTTTTTAGTGAGTGTATGTTCAATGCAATGCAGCACTTTGTCTAAAGTCTTTTCCATAATACTGCATTTTACTATTTTAGCGTGATATTTTCAACAGGTGGGCAAGTCTCCGTTCTTCCAATGCTTGATAAGGGAATAGGAAACAGAGCCGGGATTTGGGGTTACAGGCATATTGTCCTTGGTGTACCATCCTCCGTCAGCGATTTCCTCTTCCTGAAGCTTTATTTCACCTGATTTATATTCCGCCCTGAATGCGAGCATAAGCTGATCTGGAAACGGCCATGGCTGGTTTGCGATGTATTTTATGTTCTTGATTTGAATGCCTGTTTCTTCCATTACCTCGCGTTCAACTGCCTGCTCCAAAGTTTCTCCCTGCTCAACAAAGCCTGCCACACAGGAGTAGAAATTCTTTCTTGAATTTTTGGTTTTGACAAGTAGAATAGAATCCCCTTTTGTAACAAGGACTATGACAGCGGGTTCAATCCTTGGGAAAAAAAGCCTTTCGCATTTCGGACATTTTCTTGCGGAAAAATGACTGTCATCGATAAGAGGGGAAGTGCATGTCGGACAGAACTTGAAAATCTCCCTCTGCTTTAAAAGAGATCTTGCACGAGTGATGAGTCCTGCCTTTGGAGAAAAATTAAAATCAGTTCCTGACAGTGTTGCAATCATCTTGCGGACAGGGTAGGCATAAAATTCATCAGGCACAGAAAAATCTGGTGAAAGGTCAAGTGCATTGTAATTCAACTGTGATTCAGTGAAACACTCCAGTACAGGGCTGCCTTTGGAGAATTCAAGAAAATCATTGTCAGAAGGAAAGGAGTCATGCTCAAACCTAAAGTCATCGGCACATTCTTTTTTTACCAGAACAGCCTCTCCGCAAAAAACAAAATTCCATATTGCCATGAGCTTATTATATCATTTTGATTTATCGCTTGCAATAAAAAAGCTAAATCGCTATTATGATGGAACAAGGAGTTTCGCCATGAAAAAGATTATCAGCGGTAAAGTCCGCGAAGTTTATGATTTGGAAGACGGCAGGATGGTGATTGTCACGACTGACCGCATCTCTGCATTTGACGTGATTTTGCCCACGATGATTACAGACAAAGGCAAGGTCTTGAATGCCCTGTCTAACTTCTGGTTCAAGTATACAGAGGCCATTGTAAAGAACCACATGATATCAAGCGACACAAAGGATATGCCTCTTGAATTCCAGAAGCCTGAATTTGAAGGCCGCACGATCCTTGTAAAAAAACTCAAGATGATTCCATACGAGATAATCGTCCGCGGTTACATGTTCGGAAGCATGTTTGACGCACTCAAGTCAGGAAAGCTCCCTGAGGGTGTTCATTTTGACCGTGACTATCAGCTTGCAGAAAAACTGGATGAGCCGATTGTAACCCCTTCAACAAAAGCCGCAGAAGGACATGACATCAACGTATCACTCGATTACATGAGGAACGATCTTGGAAAAGAGCTTACAGATAAAATCGAAAAGGCTGCCCTTGCAATCTACAGCAAGTGCTATGAGCATGCCTATAAGAACGGAATTATAATTGCAGATACAAAGTTTGAATTCGGTCTGGATGAGAACGGAGAACTGGTTCTTGGTGACGAGGTTCTTACCCCTGACTCAAGCCGCTTCTGGAATCTTTCTGAATATAAAATCGGAACAAGCCCTGCAAGCTATGACAAGCAGTTTGTACGTGACTGGCTCAAGAAAAACAATCTGGCAGGAGATCCGACCATTAAGGAAATCCCGGCAGAAATCGTAGAAAAAACAAGCGCCCTTTACCACGAGTGTCAAGAGCGCATCTGTAAGTAATGACAGGTACTGGTTCGGAATGACGACATGCCATCCCGAACAGTTTATGTCATCCCGAACAGATTATGTCATCCCGGACAGATTATGTCATCCCGAACTTGATTCGGGATCCGAAGCTGTCACGGAAAGATTCCGGGTCAAGCCCGGAATGACGGTTTTACCATTCTGCCCTGAGAGGACAATAGGATCCGAATACCCAGCCTACCGTTCCATTTCCGTCATCAATGTAATACCAGTAGTTCTCGCTGTCATCAATACTGAAAACCTCTACGGTCCTCATTGTTGCGGTAACGTTTGTTCCGTCAGACAATTGATTTACAACCTCACCGGTTACAGGAGCGTTCCTTACGTTGATGTTTGAGCCGTCATCCGAAGAGATGACTCTCTGTGAATCTCCTGCATCAAGCATGACAGTTGAGCCCTTGTAGGAATCAACCACAGACTCTGGTTCTGCGTTCAGGCTGTCAAGAATTTCCTGCACTGCCCGGGATATGGAAAGCTGGTTGATGCTGTCGAGCATGGCTGCCTTGCGTTTTTCATCCTTGAGGCCTTTTGCCTGCTTAATGAGCTTCATTGCAGTTATGTCGTCTTTGGCTTCACTGATTTTTTCACTTTGTATGTAACCGACCCTCAGGCGATAGAGGTTCTCGTCATAGTAAGTCATTTCATAAAGGTTTATTCCGTGGACGGGTATCTGTTTCCCGATTGCAATGATAGTTCCGTATGGCAGGGCTGTTTTCCTTACGTCTGCAAGATTTGCGGTAAGATATGTAGCTGCATTTCTAGTTACTACAGCAGGTCTCTGATAAAGTGCCACGCGGCTTGAAATTACATAATAGTCTTTTCCCTGATAGCTTGCCTTTACAAAATCAAGGGTCTGGCCTTCTTTTTTTGCTGTTGTCCATGAGGAAGTTACTATGTCCGGGAGTTTTCTTCCCTGTGAATCCCAGCGGCTTCCGGCATATACCTCAAGAACTGTACCCGGCTCAAGGTCTTTTTTTGCCCATTCCATCATGCCTGGTTCCTTTTCATTCCAAAGGGCTGTATCACTCTGCAGGGCTACAGCTACAATCTTTTCCTGGGCGAATACGGCTCCAAGTGCGATAATTGAAATTAAGAATATAGATGCAATTTTTTTCATTTAATTCTCCTAACCCTTTAGTAATTGTAATTTTCCATTAAGAATGCATTGTTCTCAGCCAGTTCATCAAGAACTGTCTGGTCAGTCTTGCCTTCTGCCTTGAGCTTGTTATACTTATCATGAACCATGACGCCTGCTACAAATGTTGCATCATAGGTCAGGACACTGCTCATAAGATATCCGTTGACTGTGTATGTTTTGCCATCGGGAACATAATAGCGGATTTTCTCAAAGCGTCCGTCCTCGTCTTCCGGAATGTCACCGGAGAATACTGCAACGATAGTCAAGTCAGGCACTGTGCTTTTACCAAGGTTTGCCAGATTCGGTTTTGTGTAGATGTATGCAGATTCATTTGTTACGACAGCTGGGGCGGCATTTACGGCTACGGCATAATCGCGGACATAGTATTCCTCGTTGTCATAGTACACGTGAATGAAGTTCTTTTTTGCACCGTCAATCAGAACATCCTTGATGACCTCTGCACCGTTGTTCTCGTCATTTGGATCGTAGTCACCATAAACTCCGACCTGGGTTCCAACTATGGCCTCAAAATTAGCAGCCATGGTCTTGAGTGAACCGTCATCGTTGTAAACAGGATCATAATACCATCCTGAAATCATGACACCCTTCATAGTCGGTTCCTTGAGTGCCGGCGGGGCAGATTCTTCTGCAGTGGTATTCCAGTTCTCATCCTGTGTCTCTGAAGTCTGAGCTGTCTGTTGTGTATTATCCTTTTTACAGGCTGGAATCAAAAATAGGATTGATAAAAACAGTAAAATACTTACTTTTTTCATAAAAACCTTCCATAAAATATTAAGTTTTCTTCCATCTATCTGGAAGTTACAAAACTATAGTGGAAAAAGACGGAAAATGCAAGTGGGGAGCTGAATGCAAAGGGGTAGGAGATGCTGTCAGGTGGTAATCCTCACAATTCATCTCCCGAAAAAAACTAAAATCCCAGGCTGTCGTTTACAAGAATTACGTGGATTCTGTCCTTGTGGCGTGAAAACCTTGTAATCAAAATCTGACAGCAGATTGTATCGGGTGACTTGCAGTTCATGCATGCGCCTGTCTTTGTGCATGGAGTAGAAAGCCCGAACCTCTGTGAGTTGATTGGAGCAGCGACATTTCTTGCTCTCTTCATGGCACTGTCCACATCAGGGCAGACCTTGTTCATGCCCACGATAAAGACGACCTTCTTTGGTCCCTGTGCAATTGCAGACACACGGTTTGCATTTCCGTCAATGTTGATCAGCACGCCGTCATCAGTCATGGCATTTGTACTGGAAAGAAATACATCAGCATCGTAAGCCGCAAGCATGGCAGCACGCTTGTCTTCCCATTCATCCCTGTCGATGAAGTTGTACTTGCCTTTTTTCAGAGCATCAAAGAGTCCGATTTCGTGAACGCTCATTGCACCGCCCATCGTCACAGTGCTTCCTTCTGGAATCAATTCAAGGGCCTTCTTCAATGCATCTTCCTTGCTCTCCGCATAGTATCCGCTCATGTTCCTTGACTCAAGTCCCTTGATGATTTTTGCCGCTAAAAGTCCGTTTCTCTTAACAATG
>JAGADS010000216.1 GCA_017613485.1 Treponema sp. | reverse complement strand
TATGGGGTCACAATGCAGTCAACTACTCCGCGCCTCATAAGAACATCTTTTTTATCACTGTCTGCCGGAGAAAGTATGAACACAAAAGGAATATCCTTTGTATTATCATCATCAGAACATTTGCGATAAAGCTCACGTCCGTTCATGAGGGGAAGATTATAGTTACTGATAATTATATCCGGTTTGGGGTTGTCTGGAGTGTGGAGGTAATTCCAGGCCTCAACTCCTGTAGCGGCCGTTTTTACAATGCACTGTCCGTTCAATACATCTTCCCAGAAGCGTTTTGCTACGACACTTTCTTCCACAAACAGAATGACAATGGTTTTTCCCGCATCAGCAAAAATACTGTCAACAACAGGAACAGGGTCAGTTGAATTATTCAATTCCTTCTGGCTTTCGGAATCAAACAGTGTCTGTCCGCTTGCTTTCTCAAGACTTTGCCCATCCTCTGGGAATTTCATTGTAATGGAAACCTTGTAGCTTTTTTTGTCTTTTGAATAACTGAATGTACCGTCATATAACTCAAGTGTCTTGATTACCAGACGGAATCCTATATCCTCAAAAGATTTACCCTTGTTCTGCAATGTAAAGAATTCCTGACTGTCATTTAACATCGAGTCCATATATTTTTCATCACCGGGATTAACATAAAATTTTGTCTTTAATGAAACCTCTTCCTGATTCTGTGATACTGATAAGACGATATTGCTGTTGGTTGCACTGCTTCGGATTATATTCAGCATAAAATGACTAATGATCATCTCCAGGATATTACGGTTTGCCCTAACTGCATATTCATCATCAAGAGATTTTGAGACAGAGATTTTCACGCCTTTTCTTGCGGCTGATGTATTTATCACGCTTAAGCATCCGTCAAAAAACGAAGATAAAAGTATCGGTGTTTTTTCGGGTTCCTTTTTTGTTCCAAAGACCATGATTGCATTTAAATAGTCTATCATCTGAACGGAGGATCGCTCTATTATTGCCTGTATTTCTCTTACCGAATCATTCTCTGTCTTCAGCTGCGGAAGATGAATTGAATCACGGATTAAATTAGATAAAGTCAAAAGCTGTCTTACCATTGCGTGGAAAAGGTTTCTGTCTTTGTTGTATTCATTTTCATTTTGTGTCGCCTCTGCAAGTTTTTTCTCCATGTGCCTGAATTTAAGACCGAATCTTTTTACTGTAAAATAAAGTGCCGGCAAAGTCAGAAGCAGGTAACAGAAATCATAATAGAAATAATCATAATCAACAATTTTAAGCAGTGTGACACTCTTTGTAAACAGACGCATCAAAAAGTAGGAGTATGCAATTGCGACAATCATCATTACAGGTACAAATATTCGAAGAATCCTGAATGACTCAGAAATGCGGACATCCCTGTACAGGAAAATCGAAAAAATAAAAAGTATGCAGCAGACAATCAAACCGATGCCGTAAACGATGAAAGCCGCAAAAGGTGATTTTAAGAATAACGAAAAAAGACAGCAGGCTGTGATTATTCCGGTTATGACGTACATAAGAATGTTTCCCCTTGTCCTGACATTTGCCTCCACAAATATTCCCTTAAGGACTAATATTGAAAAAATAAAAAAGCATGTCGAAAACAGATACACAAGCCTCGATGAATTACTCATCAAAGCAAGCCAATTCCATAGATAGACAGGCCCGATTCCCTTAAGCTGAAGAATCAAGAGAAGAAGAAAAAGTGATGCAATTGCTATAAGCCTGTAAATATAATCCCTGAAAAAACATCCGCATACAAAAAGGATTATTGTAATCAAAAGACATATAACTTCAAGTGTAAGGCTCATTGCAGAATTGACCATTGACTGATTATAGAATTCCCCTTTTGACAAAAGCCTCAAGTCAATCGGAATACCCAGGTTAGATACGATTTTTACACGCAAATGCTTTACCCTCAGGTGATGATAGATATTCCTGTCAAGCTCGGTTGAATCAATCGGAATAATCAGCTTCCATGAGGGAACAGACATCTGCTCGCGTTTAATGCTGCGTCCTGTCCATCCGATTAAAGTCCATCCGCTGGAGCTTAGAGTGTATGCCTCTGCAAGATCAATATGGCGGTTTCCCAAGTACAGGTAAAGGTCATTTCCTCCATCAGACTGGGTATCAACAAAAGTTATGTCGCACCACAAGACTCCCTTGAAAAAACCGGGATTAAAAACCTGCGCGGTATTTGTAAACTCAACTTTATCCAGGTCTCCACAATCCATTTCTGCCGTCTCATCATTGTAATATGATACAGTAAGGGGAATGCTCTTGCTCCTATTTTCCTTAGAATCCTCAATTTCAAACTCTTTTACCGGATTTTTAATGTATTTTTTCTCGGAAAACAGGGAGAATGTACATAAAAAGAGCAAAAAAATTGCAAACAGTCGTTTTCTAGCCATAGAAACATTATAACCCGAAAAAAGGAAAAAGAAAAGGGAAAAATACCATGTTTAGGGGTCAAATATACCATATCTATGGTAATTTTTCAAAGTTGCGGTACCACTGATCCTATGTTACTATCTGGTTATCATATAAAGTGAGAGAGAGATAACATATATTAGGGAAAGAGAAAGACGGCACAAGCCATCGGATGGGGTGTAATACCGTTCTTCGCACAGAGGAACATCGGAGGGTATTACAAGACAAAATAACCAGTTAAAAAACTCTTTTTCAAGAGGCACTCAGTTTTCTGGGTGCTTTTTTTTTCGGGTCTTTTCTTTTAATCAACAATCATATATACTATAACAATTATATTATAGTAATATTTTCTTCCACAGGGGTTTTATATGACAGACAGCAAGATTGTAGTTTTGGATTTCGGTTCACAATATGCACACCTTATTGCAAAAAGACTTCGCATGATGGGCTATTACTCTGAGATTGCACTGCCTTCTGCGGACGTAAGCAAAATGGAAAATGTAAAGGGTATCATCCTCAGCGGAGGTCCCTCATCTGTTTACGAGTCGAATATCCCGGAATTCAATGAGAAAAACCTGGAGCTTGATGTTCCGGTTCTTGGACTGTGCTACGGACATCATATAATGGCAACAAATTACGGCGGTAAAGTTGAAAAGGCGGAAATCGGTGAATTCGGATTTGCCCAGCTTAATAAAACCGAGGCAGGAAAAGAATCCCCACTTTTAAAAAACGTAAGCGATTCCACACAGGTATGGATGAGCCATCAGGACGGTATATCAGTAATGCCGGATGGATTTGAGGTAATAGGAACTACAAAAGACTGTCCCTATGCCGCAATTCAGAACCTGGAGAAAAAAAGATTCAGCCTTCAGTGCCATTGCGAGGTAAAGGACACCCTTGAGGGCAACACAATATTCCAGAACTTTGCAGGCAACATCTGTGGTATGGAGAAAAACTGGGATGAAGATGCAGTCCTTAATCATATAATGGAAAGCATACGTGACCAGGCAAAAGACAGAAACGTGCTCCTATTCTTAAGCGGAGGTGTAGACTCAACTGTGGCTTTCGCACTCTTGAACAAGGCTCTGGGACAGGAAAGGGTTTTGGGCCTGCACATAGACAACGGCTTTATGAGGAAAAACGAAAGTGCCAATGTTGCAAAGGCATATCACTCACACGGCTTCAACAATTTCATCACCGAGGATGCATCCGAATCATTCCTTAAGGCAGTCTACCATCTTACAGACCCCCAGAAAAAACGCATGGCTGTAGGAGAGAATTTCATCACCGTAAGAAATGAGGTCGTAGAGAAACAGAAACTTGATCCTGAGAAATGGATGCTTGCACAGGGAACCCTATACCCGGACATCATCGAAAGTGGCGGAACAAAAAATTCCAAGGTAATAAAGACACACCATAACCGCGTTGACGGAATACAAAAACTGATTGAAAAGGGACTTATCATTGAGCCATTAAAAGACCTGTACAAGGATGAGGTTCGCAGAATCGGTAAAAAAATCGGACTTGAGGATGATCTTGTAATGCGTCATCCGTTCCCGGGTCCAGGCTTAAGCATTAATGTCCTGTGCTCAGACGGCACAATGACAGAGCAGGATAAATCTGATTATGAAAAGGCACAGAAGGAAATACAAGGCATTACACTGGACATGTTCTGCGAAAAATGCAGGGAGACATTAAAGCTTTCGGTTCTTCCAGTGCGCTCGGTTGGTGTTCAGGGGGATTACCGCACATACCGTTTCCCGTCGGTCCTGACATTCAAGGAAGAGGGTAACGGGTTCCATCATGTTCCTGACAAATGGCAAAAGCTGGAGCAGGCCGCATCTGCAATCACAAACGCATCAACCTACATAAACAGGGCAATAATCAGGCTGTACCAGAACCCGGATGTAAAAATCAGTGACATGAAGCTTCAGGAAGGATATTGTGACAAAGCCCGTCTTGATCAGCTTAGGGAAGCGGACAACATCATGCTTACAGCCCTCCACAAGAACGGATGGTACGAAAAGATTTTCCAGCACCTTACAATTACACTTCCGTATGCATCGTCAAAAGATCATTGCAGCCTTGTATTAAGACCGCTTTGTTCTGAGGATGTAATGACCGCACGTTTTGCACAGATACCAAAAGAAGAGCTGATGCCTATCGTAAAGGAAATTGCAGCACTTCCTTACGTTGACGCAATATTCTTTGACCTGACCAACAAACCCCCGGCAACATTCGGCTGGGAGTAGTATTATTGCTCAACCTGCGAAAGCAAATCTGTTAAAAGCGGGATAAGCTGCTTCTTACGGCTAACGATGTTCTGCATGTAATAGACATGCTCGTCCTGCTTAGGCAGATTTACAACCTGCTCAAATACAGGGTCACTTGCAAGGAACATTATTGAGCTTAGCTGAGTAATGTCTGTTACAAGAAGTGCATTGAAAAGATTACCTGCCGCCTTTCTTGCTGCCTCAAGCTCGTCAAGGAATTCCTGCTTGCGCTTAAGAATCTCTGACGTAGAATCAACCTCTATCTGGCTTACGGTATACTTGAGCTTACCCTCGTTGTAATCCTTCATGTCCTGATGAACTACTTCCTTTGCAGTCCTGTTACCGATATGGCTTCCTGAGCGTATAAGGTCATTGCCCAGAGTCTGAATGTCAACGTCAATTATTGTGCTGAGGTACTCTGCCGTAAGGACATCGTATTCTGTTGTCGTGGCACTTTGAAGGATCAGCGTATCACTTAGAATACCGCACAAGAGAAGGACCGCGATATGCTTTGGAATCGGAAGACGGTTCTCGCGGAACATGTTGCTTATGATTGTGCTTGTTGAACCAACCGGCTTGTTGATCAATGTAATCGGATAGCGTGTAGTAAATGTATTTATCCTGTGGTGGTCAATTATCTCCTGGATAACGTAATGCTCAATTCCCTCGATGGCCTGATGTGGCTCGTTGTGGTCCACAAGTATTACCTGAATGTTCGGCTCCTGAAGAAGGTCTGTCTCGGAGATTATGCCGATCACCTTGTCGTCATCATCAACTACAGGCAGGCATCGGTTTGGGCTTTGTGCAAGAAGGGGACGTATTTTCTGAACAGTGTCCTCTGCATGTACCGGCTGAATGGTCTTGTCCGCCATATCAATTACAGGTGCAGAATACTCGATAAGCATGGCAGTCGTCATTGTTGAGTCATGTCCCACAAGAACGGAAACCTTTTTCTCTTTTGCAAGCTCATGAAGTTCCTTGGGAAGAATATAGTCCTTTGTGATGATCAGGGCACGCACACCGAATTCAATGCACAGTTTCTGAATATCCTGTCGGTCACCTGTGATTACGATTATATTCTCTGATCTATGCTCCTCAAGAAGCAGGCGGAAAGTCTCCACATCATCATCACCGACCATAATGGAGCAGTTGAATTTCTCATCAGGATTAAACTCGACTACAGGCGTTGCATTCAGGGTACGCTCTATAAGATGAAGGCTTGCGGTAAAAATGTCGTTGCGTTTTGGATTTAGTATCTTGACGGAATTAAGGGCAAAGGCATTGTAATTCAAAAGGCCCTTGTAATGACCTTCCTCGTCTACAATCGAAAGAACAGGCTCTCCGCTTTCAACAAGCTTGTCCATTGCAGTCCACAGCGATGCTCCCTGGTCTATCGTGCTGAAGCTGTCCCTCATGTAATATTCGGTTTTGGGTCTGAGCTCAGAAATGTATTTCGGAGGCTCAATGTTAAAGCGCTTGAACACATATTCGGTCTGCGGCGAAAGATGCCCTGCACGCACAGCCACGTATTCTTTTTTTCCGAGCATGTGCTTTAATTCAGCATAAGCAGTTGCGGCAACAATCGCATCAGTGTCAGGATTTCTGTGTCCGATAATATAAACCTTCTTAACCATAATGACATCCTTTTATTCATTGTAATATTAAATATAAAAATGGGCAATATATACCTAGTAAAATAAATATTCTAAAAAATGTACTCCCATCGGATTCTGCCCCGCAACAACGGCTTCCTCTCTTCGTTCGTGCAGATGTTGTTGTGTGGCAGCCTCCGATTCCGCACATTTTTAATCTTTTTAATAGTCACATTACAATAAATTATAGGCATGAAAGAAATATTTAATAGGAAATATTATACCACATCAATTCATTTACGTATGGAACAAGGGTTTCTATGGTCTCGCCTTCCTTGATTCCGGTTTCCTCGGGGATTTCCAGGATTTTTACTTTTACGGAGAACATTCCGTTGGCATCGTCTTTTTCTGACGGAAGAATTTCAAGCCTTACTATGTTTCCAGTTTCTATTTGAATTGAATCATCATAATTCAGGCGGCATAAATTTGACTTCACTATTTTTGAGTCAAAATCATATACCGGTATACCTGCATAATAAACTGTCTCTTTCTTAGCTGGATCTATAAATGAAAGCACAGCCTCGCAGTATGAAAGCTTAACGGTTGTTTCCGTATCTTCATTCTCATAACTGAATGTCACTGTATTCTCAAACAAATCATCTTTAATTTTCTCCAGTATAAGACCGTTATCCTGAACATCATAATTGAACTGCTCAACCTCAAAAAGCTTTTTCTCAAACAGGACAGAAAAGTATTCATGCAAAAACAAAGCGGCGGTTTCCCGGTCCTCATCGCTATACCATGGATATGGGAGATTATCCAAAACTTCAAGTGCCTTGTTTACAAAATGATTTTTTATTTGATTTGAATTTGCTGAATAATCCTCATTGATTTTATATGCCACAGGCTTTACATACAGCTCCTGCACATCAGTGTTCCATGTATAGTCGCAGATTGACTCAAGCGTTACAGTAAGCCTTTTATCAAGAGTGCATGGCTCGGTGACATAAAGCATTCCATCCTCAGCAAAAGAAAAACGGTTTAATGTGCTCTCCGTCCTTATCTCAAAGCTTTTTCCAACAAAAGGATTTTTTCCTCGGGGGGAAGGAAGAATCGTACAGTCAACTTTATCCCTCTCAATATCCTGCACTCCATCTGATGACTTTTTTTTTGAGGAAGTACACACCGAGGCAAAGATGACAAGAACAGTCATCAATGCAAGAAGAGTCATTGAGATAATATCCCTTAAACCATCTTTGGCTTTCATTCAGCTACCGGATTGGATCGATATTTGCATGACCTGCCGCAACAAAAGGAAGTACATTGTCATCGATGTGAATGTTCAATCTGACAAGATGAGGTCCCTTTGTAAATGCCTTTTTATACCACTCAGGATCAGTGTTTGCATCTATTGCATCAATTCCAAAACCTTTTGCAACAGTCAGGAAATCAGGCTCTTTCTTGAACTCAGATGCAGAATAATTCTTGTTGAAAAGATACATCTGCTGCTGACGTACCATGCCCAGGCTTCCGTTCTGCAGGACAAATACAGTCACATTCAAATCTTCCTCGGAAAGCGTAATAAGCTCCTGGATATTCATCAAGATTGAGCCGTCACCGCTAATGCACACGACACGCTTGTTTTTATTCGCAAGGGCCGCACCGATTGCACATGGAAGACCAAATCCCATTGTTCCCAGTGAACCGCTTGTAAGGAACTGACGTGGATGCTCAACCGGATAATACTGTGCAGACCACATCTGATGCTGACCTACATCGGTGGTTACGATTATATTGCTTTCCTTTACACCAGCCTTCTCTGCCATCAATGGAATGTCACGGATGAACGCACGCGGATTAACGCTTTGTCTCGGAACAGACTTGCACCTTCCAGCCGTATCACTTTCTGTCTTTGAATAAAGCTCTGTCAATGTCTTTATCCATGCTTTTCTTGAGGCCTCACTTTCTTTTGCAATAGCTTTCTTTGAAATACCGGCGGTAACAAGTGGAAGAACAGTCTCAACAGAAGCAACAAGAGAATATTCAGCAGGAAGAATCTTGTTTATCTCTGCCGCATCCAGATCAACGTGAAGAATCTTTGCATCAGGACAGAACTCGCTTATCAATCCTGTGGCCCTGTCATCAAAACGGACACCCAAAGCAAAAACCAGATCCGCATCATGCATTGCCTTATTCGCCGCAATAGTTCCGTGCATACCCACCATTCCTAAGTTGCATGGATTTGAGCGTGGCACAGCACCTATTCCCATAAGGGTCGTTACAACAGGGATATTATATGCAGAACAGAATTCCTTTATCGCATCCGAAGCCTTTTTATCGTTGCAACCGCCTCCCACAAAGAGAACCGGCTTTTTAGCAGGCACAAGGGCATCAGCCATTTTTTTTGCAACTGTGGCAACTTCATTTTTTGACGATGCAAACCTCTTTGCATACTCTGATTTCTTTTGAACTGCAAGGCTCTTTATCTCAGGCCATTTATCAAATTCAACAACAGCAGTCTGAACATCCTTGGGTAAATCGATTAAGACAGGTCCTGGTCTTCCACTCACTGCAACACTGAACGCAAGCGGAATGGCAGTAAGAAGGTCCTTTGGATCCTTTATCATCATGCTGTGCTTTGTTATGGGGAAAGAAAGTCCGAATGTATCGGCTTCCTGAAAACCGTCCGTTCCAATGAGGTTAGTGTTTACCTGTCCTGTAAATGCAATAATCGGAACTGAATCGCACCTGGCATCTGCAATGGCAGTAAGAAGGTTCATCGCACCCGGACCGCTTGTTACCATGCAGACCGCAGGCTTTCCTGTGGAGCGTGTCATTCCCTGTGCAATAAAACCGGCAGCCTGTTCCTGACGCACAAGAACATGCTTTATGGAAGAACGGTTCAACTCATCATACAGAGGAAGAATGTAACCGCCCGGCAGACCGGCAACTGTATCAATGCCTTCCAATTCCAACAACTTGACAATAATCTGGGATCCTGTAGCTTTAATCATAATTAGCAAAGAGTATACAGGGAAAATGCATTTATTTCAATAAGTTTAGAAAATCAATACTCTTCGCCACCGGACTTCTTGTACAGGGCAGCAGAGCCACGCGTAGACCTTTGTGTTGCATTGTGAACGTTTGATCTTCCGTGTCTGGTCTCTTTTCCCTTTGAGCGTGATGTTTTCTGACTGTCACCGCCACGTTTTCTCTCTTCCTTTTTGGCAACGGCATACCTGTCTGAGCTGGCCCTTGAGGAACTTCTTGATCCCTCTCCCCTGCTCCGTTTTTTCCTTGAATATGACTCCTCTTCATTTCCATCACCTGCCATGACAGATTTCGAGTCAACATGCATGTGTGGAACAGTCTTGTCTCGGTTAGAGATTTCCAGTGCCTTTTCTCCTGCTGCCTTAGGTAAGCTCAACAGACAGAAATTATCCGCCATATCGATTGCATCAACATCCCTTGAGCGGACATGAAGAAGCTTTGTAAAATAGTCTGCGATTTTCTTTGGATTGTAACCGTCATTCCATCCCATCTGAACATAAAGGCGTATCTGGTTTTGTGCAACTGAAGCAAATCTGTCGCGCTGTTTTGATGACGACTGGTTGATTTTCCCATAGCGTTTTTTGCTCAGTTCACTTCCGTATGTGGCCTCAAGCAAAGATGCAAGGACCTCTCTTGGATCCCTGTCCTGACATAATTCCTGTGCCAGCGTGTCAAAAATGGTTTCCTTCTTTTCCTCAGATTCCTGTTCACCGTCTGTTTTTTCACGCTCACCCTGATCCTGAATCTTCTGCTTTACCTCATCAAAGAGACGTTCTTTTTTAGCGGCAAGGACCTCATCAACACTTGGAACCTGACCCTGAACCATCTCGCCCTTTGCTGATTTCTTTATTGCAGAACACAGATAACGGAGCTTTCTTCTTGCTTCCTCAGGACGGACAAATGTAACCGCCATGCCGGCTGCACCTGCCCTTCCCGTACGTCCTATTCTATGCACATAAGTCGGACCGTCAAAAGGAAGATCATAATTCACGACATGCGTAAGGCCTTCTATGTCTATACCGCGAGCCGCAACATCTGTGGCAACAAGAACACGAGTGCGTTTTGCACGGAAGCCTGCAAGAATCTTTTCCCTCTGTCCCTGCGGGATGTCTCCATGCAATGCCCCGACCTTATATCCTTTTTCATCAAGAAGCTTGCTGAGATAATCCGCATCAGACTTTTTCTGAACGAACACAAGGCCATAGAAATCTGGAGAAAAGTCAATCAGACGGATAAGTGCCTCATTTTTCTCGCTTTCCTTTACAACCCAATATTCCTGCTTGATTAAGAGAGGCTCTTCCTCGTGACCTTCCTCCTCCACAATCTCGTAGTCGCCCATGAACTTACCGGCAATCTTAAGGATGGGAGCGGGAATTGTCGCACTAAAAAGCAGGACACGGCAATCTGTATTTGCACAGGAGAAAATGTTCTCGATGTCCTCGACAAAGCCCATGTCAAGCATCTCGTCGCCTTCATCAAGAATGAAATACTCAATCTTGCTTAAATCCAGCGCCTTCTTTTCTATCAGGTCCTGAACACGTCCCGGAGTTCCAACTACAATCTCTACGCCCTTCTTGAGTCCGCGGATCTGCTCGCCATAAGGTGAACCGCCATAAACAACAAGGCTGCGCGGATATTTTCCTGTCGTAAAGGATGCCATCTCGTTTGCGGTCTGCATTGCAAGCTCACGTGTAGGCTCAAGTATAATCGCACGGACATGTCCCACATCCTCACGCAAAGTCTGCACAAGGGGAAGTCCGAATGCTGCGGTTTTTCCTGTTCCAGTTCTTGCTCGGGCAACAACATTTGCATCTCCATTCAAAAGGCGTGGAATTGCAAGCACCTGAATCGGTGAGGGATGTTCAAATTTCTTCTTTTCTATTGCAGCAAGTGTGATTTCATCAAGCCCCAGATCCTCAAACGAAATTTCCTGATCATCGTCTTCTGTAAACTCTTCAGCAGGGGCCGGTACTTCTTCTTTCAAAATCTCTTCTTCCATATTATACGCGGTAGTGTACAAGGTTTACGCCTTTATTGCAAGGGGTGGGGAAACTCCCTGTCACATCAACAGAAAAAGACAAAGAACAACTGCTCCAAATTGAGAAAGCTTTTCCTCTGTTAAGAGAAGATAAAAAACTTGCTGTAACCGAAATGGTTAGAATTATGGCAAAAACTGCAAAATCTTCCTAATTTTTTAAACTTTTTTCCTGAATTTTTGTTAAAAACAGCGTGTCTGATACTATTTAAATAGTATGAGGAAATTAATTTTTGCTTTTACGTTTTATTTGATGGCGGGATTGCAGGCGTTTGCAATTGAATGGCCTGAAATCGATATTTACGGCTCGTTAACGGCTAGCATGGCACAAGACAGGGATACGGCCTTAAAAGAAGATGCGGGAATCGGAATTGAATGGCAGAACTTTGAGGGAATATTCGGCATCGGGATTACGGACTCAAACACATGGGAGGATCCTATTCTGCGCTATGGTGCTGAATGTTCATTTACAATTCCAGGCATAGAGCTTGACTGCAGCATAAGGGCTGGAACATTAAAGGCATCCGGTGCCATAAGCAGGCTCTCTTCCCCTGCCCTCCCGGCTGGAACGGCTTTACATTCAAGTCCTGAGGGAATCGGTGGAATATCTGCAGCATTACCTTCATTCAACTCATCGGAAAGTCCTTTATCGGTAAACGCGGATTTTTCTCTTGGTGTCGGGAACGGCAGGATTCAGCTTATGGGATTTGCGAGCAAGGAAAAGGAATGGGCGGCCTCTTTATCATGCAACTGCAAACCGTCATGGGCAAAGTCGTTTTCTGCCTCATTTACTGGAGGAAGCTTTGTTCACTCACGCAAGGCAGGCAGTTCATGGTTTTATGACAGGGCACTTTACCCGGAGGACAATTATCTGGCGTTCATGGGAGAAGTAAATCTTAAGGCAGGATTTTTCAGCACAAGCACGTCGGCATCCTGTTATGAGGACCCCTTTGGAGGAATGCGTCTATGGCTCAGGACACTTAACTCTCTTGAATTTAACAAATGGAGCATTCACACGGGATTATTTTTATGTGACAGCGAGCTTATCACCACAAGCGGTTCAAGGCCATGCGTGCGGACTCAGTTCTTCGTTAATCCAGAGCTAAGCCTGGGACCTGTAAAGAAACGGCTCAGGGCAGGCCTGCTTTTTTATGACAGCATGAAAATCAGCACAGATGCACTCAGGATTCCATATAGCATATACACAGTACGCGGGGACTTATCATATTCAACTCCTGACTTCAGTTTTAAGGCAAGCGGATACTGGACACTTGATGAGTTGAATGAAAAATCGAAATTCTGGGCAAATACCTCAGCTTCCTATAGGATCGCATTATTCAGGGGAGGTACGTCAATCACTGCACAAGTTGAAGATGGCACTGGGACTTTTTCGCTTGACCAGAGCATTACCCTTTCAAATCCATTCAGGCTTTCGGTTCGGGGAAGAATCTCTGCGGAGGAAAAAGACTGCATTTTGAGAAACATCAAGGCAGAGGGAAAAATGAGCTCATCGTTCAGCTTGAGGAATGTCAGAGTAAACCTTAGTGCGGGAATTAACTCTGTGCTCTTGAAAAATTGAATGTGATTCAGCGGACCTG
>JAGADS010000021.1 GCA_017613485.1 Treponema sp. | reverse complement strand
GCGCTTTCGATTGCGTCAAGTATGCCGTTATATTCTTTTGTTCCTGGTGTCATTGAAAAATGTGTCAGAGCCCTTCCTGTGCATGTGACAACAAGATGAATGCGGCCTTTAAATCCTGCAAACTGCTTTGGGTTTGGAATTGAGCTGAGTTCACCATAGCTGTTCACGTCTGCACTAAAATAACAGAGGTCTGTGATAGGCATGTCCTTGGAAAAATATTTCTCGCGGGAGGTCATCACGTATCCCCAGATTTCGTCGAATTCCAGAGGCTCGTCTTTTATCTCGGGTTTAATGTATGCTGTTGGATATTTACTCCAGTCGATTTTATCCTCGGGTGCTTCTTCTGCAGCCTGCTCACTTGTATTTTCTGGATTGTTTTGAGCGCTTTCTTCTATATTTGTTGCAGCGGCTTCTGTATTCTCTTTTTTTCCTTTTGCCAGAATCGGACTGATTGTGGAAATCAGCATCAAGCAGAGAAAGGCGGTTATTCGTTTTATCTTTTTCATAGTAACTCTCCGTAAAAAAATTTCATAGTTTTCATCATGGCATGTGGATTATCTCGCGGGGTTTGCTTCCGTTTGCAGGACCCACGATTCCACGTTCTTCCATTTCCTCTACAAGACGTGCCGCACGGTTGTAACCAATTTTAAGACGGCGCTGAATATATGATGCAGAAGCTTTTCCTGCCTGAACTACAATATCAAGTGCCTTCTCAAAAAGCGGGTCTCCGTTCTCCGGGTTGAACAAAGACATCTGTCCGTCCTCTCCGTCCTCATCATCGTCAACAAAAATCTCATCGTCGATGTATTCAGGCTCGCCCCATTCTTTTACGGCATTCACGACATTCTCAACTTCACCGTCACTTACAAATGTTCCCTGAATGCGGATGGGGAATGGATCTGTTGCGGATGTGTAGAGCATGTCACCTTTTCCCAGAAGTTTGTCTGCACCCATTTGATCCAGTATGATGCGGCTGTCTGTTTTGCTTGCAACCATGAATGCAATGCGGCTTGGGATGTTTGCCTTGATCAATCCTGTGATTACATCGATAGAAGGCCTCTGTGTAGCAAGTACAAGGTGGATTCCGACTGCGCGGCTCATTGCGGCAAGACGTGCAAGAACTCCCTCAAGCTGTTTTCCTGTTGTTGCCATCAGGTCTGCAAACTCATCGATTACGACAATCAGATAGGGGAGGTGCTCTGTTGCGATTTTCTTCTCCACGATTTTCCTGTTGTATGAGGTTATGTCGCGGACAGACATGCCGTCCAGAAGTGCATAGCGTCTTTCCATCTCGCACAGGCAGTATTGAAGTGCCTGCATTGCCCTCTTTGGTTCTGTGATTACCGGAGTCAGAAGGTGAGGTATGTCATTGTAAAGCTTGAGCTCAACGATCTTCGGGTCAATCAAAATCATCTTTACGTCACGTGGACTTCTCTTGTACAGTATGCTCAGAATCATGCTGTTGACGCAGACTGATTTTCCTGCTCCTGTTGCACCGGCAATCAGAAGGTGAGGTGTCTTTACCAAATCAATTATCTGTGTGTTTCCCTGAATGTCTTTTCCAAGTACAACCGGTACTCCCATTTTTGTCCACTCGGGGCGGTTCTGCTCAAGACATTCCCTGATGGAGATTATGGCTCTTTCCTTATTCGGGACTTCAATTCCAACTGCGTGTTTTCCGGGAATAGGGGCTACAATGCGGACTGAGCTTGCTGCAAGGCGTAATGCAATGTTGTCCTGCAATGCAACGATTCTGTTAAGCTTTACACCAGGGGCGGGAAGGATTTCGAACATTGTTACAACCGGACCTTTCTGAATTCCAGTTATCTCTGCCTCAATCTTGAATTCTGCCAGCGTTTCCTTTAGGTTAAGGGCTGCGGCTTTTGTCTCGTCGTCGATTACCCAGTATGGATTGTCCTCGTATGCGGTCAAAAGAGATGTCGGTATGCTGTATGGTCCTGATGGAATTTTTCTTTTTGGTTTTTCCACATAATCAGGTTTTATTTTTTCAGGCTCCATATTTTTTTGATCTTCATACTCGTCCTGAATTACTTCCTGCTCATCATCAAAGTCAGAGTATTCTTCTTCGTATTCGTCTTCGCTTTCTACTTCTTCCTCTTCTTCGTCCGTATCATCATTGCTGTTGGATTCGGAAACACTCATTGCTCTTGCAAAAAGACCGTGCTTCTCTGGTTTCTTTTCCTCTTGTTCCTTTGGCTCATCATCTTCGAATTCAAAATCATCAAAACCTGCTTCTTCCTGCTCTTCCGGGATTTCCTGTACAGCTGTGTCCTGGTTCTGATAGTTCTGCTGGTTGGGAGATTCTATGTCCACAAGTTTTTTCTCTGCATCGTTTTTCTTAACGGCCGCTGCCTGAGCCTGCATTTCCCTGCGCTTTTTTTCTATGGCCTCTGCATCTTCCTTGGCATGCCTCTTTGCAACTTCCTCGCTGTAATAATATGCCTTGGCTGCTGGGACAGGGTCTTCCTGAACCTCGTCTTCTTCTGCTTCATCTTCCTCAAAAACTATGCTGTCCTGGTCTGCTCCGAAAGTCTTTTTCGTTTCTGTATTCGCAAAAGTGTCAATGTCGATTTCCTCTTCACCGTTGTCTTCATCCTCTTCAAGAATTTCATCCTGAATGTCTGAGAATGTTGAGGCAAGTTCATTCAGCTTAAGGTTTCCTGTTTCAAACTGACGGATAATGTCGTCATCATCCTCCGAGTATTCGTCTTCTTTTAGCGACGGGAAATACTCATCCTCGATGTCAAAAGTCTCTTCGTCGATAAAGGACTGGTCACCTTCCTGTTTATGTTCTGTCACGAATACATTTTTTCTTTCAGATGGTTCTTCGCCTGGTTTTTCTGCTTTTTCTTCATCATCGATTTTGGGAAGTACTGGAGCGGCTTCTTCGTAATAATCGTTTATGTCCACCTCTTCCTTTGCACGCCTTGCTTCTTCCCTGCGCCTCTGTTTTTCCTCTTCCTGCTCGGCCTCACGTTTCTTGCCGAACTCCATCAAGTCCTTGAATTTGTTTTTTGTGGAATTCCACAGGCCTGAGATTGTTTCTCCCATGCCCTGCTTTTTTTCCTCAAATGCATCTTCATCACTTTCTTCAAGCAGTTCTTCGGTTGTCTGAGGAATTACAACTGTTTTCTGTTTTTCCTCACTGAAAAAGTTATCTGCAATTTTCGGCTCGTTAAACTCTGTGTCGTCCTTTGTTTTTTCTGTTTTTGAATTATCTGTGAAATTATTAAGCGCAACAGTTTTCTCCGCGACTGGAACAGGTTTTACGGGTTCTTCATCCAAGTCAGCCTCATCAACTGTGGTTTCATCGATGCTCTCTTCGATATCAAGATCTACTTCTTCCGGTGGTGTATTTTCTTTTTGCTTGTCTTTTGGTTTTGAGAAATAATTCTTTATGCTTACAAATATGCCGGGCTTTTTCTCAACCTGATTTGTATTAGCCTGTGTTTCATCAACAGTCTCTGCGGTGCTGTCGGGATTCTTTTTAGCGGCACTCCTCTTTATGATTTTTGAGGCGATTATCATTGCAACAAGGTATTCGGTGAGTACCAGCAAAGTCGTGATTACGCCAAGGAGAATGAGCTTAACAAGCATGATTGTGTATGTGTCGAATGCTATCGTTTTGCGTGCGATTTTTTCGGCAGTGACAACAGTGAAAAACGGAATGGCACTGATTAAAAGTCCCATTGCACGCTGAACGGTCCACTGAGAGTCAAAGCAGAATGCACCTGCCACCAGAAGGAATCCTGGAATCAATATGCTTGAGAAACCGTATGAATTTATGAGTGTTGAGCCTATGTCCCAGAGAAATGCCAGTGATCCCTCGGGCCTGTAATCGATTATGTTAAAGATTATTGCAGCTGACAAGAATGCAGCCAAGATAAAAAGCAGGACACCGCAAATTTTCGAGGCAATCCGCTCTGTTTTTGAAAACTGAATCATTATTCCCACCCTGTTTTTAGTCTGAAACATGAAGTCCGCCCCAGAAGAACTCTTGAGACGGACCATATCAAGACAATTTATCCCCAGTTATTAAGAATATCGGTTGTTTTTACCCCTGAATTTAGTGATTTTTCCTGTGCTTGTCTTATTATGGCTTTGGGTATATAATAAAGCCGTGTCTGAATTATACATTGTCGGAACGCCCATAGGGAATCTTGGTGACATTACTTTCCGGGCGCTGGAGACTTTCAAGGCAGTGGATGTGGTGGCAGCGGAAGATACACGCCATACCCTTGAGCTGCTGACTCATTTTGAAATCCGCAAGCCCATGATAAGCTGTCGTGCCCAGAACGAGGAATTTGCGGCAGGTAAAATCATTGAGCTTTTGGACAAGGGACAGACCGTGGCATACGCAAGTGACGCAGGAGAGCCTGGAATAAGTGATCCCGGGGCTGTTTTGGCGGGTTTGGTGCGTAAGGCGGGGCATAAAGTGATTCCGGTTCCGGGTCCAAGTGCATTTGCGGCATTGGTTTCGGTGGCAGGGGCAGGGGGAAAGACCCTGATTTTTGAGGGATTCCTTTCTCCAAAGCCGGGCCGCAGAAGAAGCCGTTTGAGGGAATTAATGGCACAGGATGCCGCTATAGTACTTTACGAAAGCCCTTATCGTGTGGTAAAATTACTTCAGGACATTGCGGATATTGATTCAGAACGCCACGTTGTGGTGGGACGTGAGCTTACCAAGGTTCACGAGGAGATAAATGACGCTACAGCCGCTGAAATTCTGGCTGATTATTCGTCTCGAAGCAAGGTTTTAGGCGAGTTTGCTATTTTTATTTCTAGTAATAAAAATATTAAACTTTTAAATGAATACTCCGATAATATTAAGGAGGAAGGTTACTATGATGATTGATAAAGTTTCTGGGGTTAATCCTCTTAATAATTTGCAGAATGTAAGGCGCTCAAATGCAGTTGGTGCTTACCGTGCAGGTTCAGATGAAATCTCTGTATCTGATGAGGCAAAGGAACTTGCAGAAAGCTATTACCTGAATCAGGTTGCTTCTGAGACACCGGACGTGCGTTCTCAGCTTGTGGAGCAGATTAAGCTCAAGATTCAGGATCCGAATTACTTGAATCCGAGCACGATTGCAGCTACAGCCGACCGCATCATGAGTGCATACGGTCTGTAATTGCCGGGCAGTCAGTAATGTCTGCATCATCTCAGAAAAAAGGCGGAACTTGGTTTCCGTCTTTTTTTTTGTCAAGATGGCAGTTAAAAATACCGTTAATCTATCTAGGAGTATGTAATGTCCGATTTTATTTTCAAAATTCAGCCTAATATCGTTCTGGGTTCTTACACCACAAGCCGTCTTGGTCAGTATGTAAAGGACTGGGGCAGCAAATTCATGGTTATTGTCGATCCAATCCTGAAACAGGTCGGCAATGCAGAGAAAGTAACAAAATCCCTGGAAGACCGCTCTATCGACTTCTTTGTTTTTGAGGAAATTCCTGAAGGCGCTGATACAGAGGTCATTACAAACGCGCTTTCGCTGGCACGTCAGGCACATATCCATGGGGTAATTGCAGTCGGAGGCTCTAAGGCCATCAATGTGGGACGTGCGGTTGCCACACTCTATCACGAGAATCACGAGGTCTATGACTTTATCGACGGTTCTCCCACTTCTACCGCTCCGATTCCGCTCATTGCCCTGCCTACAACAATCCGCGACCATTTCCTGTTCACAGACAGGACACCCATAGTCGATGCACGTTCATCAAAAATCAAGCTTCTTAAAAGCCCCCCGGGACTCTGCAAGCTGGCACTTTTTGACCCGAACCTCACGGTTACGCTTACAGAGAACCAGACAGCTGCCATGGCAATAGAGACACTGGCCATTGCAACCGAGGCATACCTGAGTCAGAAGGCAACGTTCTTCAGCGACATGATTGCGGAAAAGGCAGTTGAGCTTCTGGGATATGCCATAGATGGTTCACCAACCCTTACAATCACCACTCCGCAGGAAGTCCTTTACAGTCAGGCAGGATGCATGGCATCTTTGGCGGCGGCATCAAGCTCTATCGGTGCAGGCTCACTGATTTCTCTTTGTGTAAACTCAAGGTTCAAGATAACAAAACCGCTTATTGCATCAATCCTGTTCCCGTATATCATCGAGGATGCGGCTAAGTTCAGGAGTGACAGGCTTGCACGTGTTTCCCGTATTCTTAGGGCGGCACCTGCTGATTCAAGTGACAGTGATGCGGTTGATGCACTTGCTGAATACGTAAGGCAGCACATCGCAAAGGCAAATCTTCCTGCACGCTTAAAGGACCTTAACGTAAGCATAGAGCAGCTTTCACTTTCCGCAGAGGACGGTGGCGAGCTTGACCTGATTACGACCGTACAGCGCAGCATGACAAGTGATGACCTGTTTGACCTTATAAAGCAGGCATTCTGATACCGATGACTGCAAAGCAATGATTGCACCGGAAAAACTTTTTCAACTTTCGGCCGGACAAAAACGGCGGAAACTGGCCCTGACTTTTGGCGAACTTGAACGCGATATTGCGGGAATTGCCGAGCCGGGGCTTTCGTATTCATTTTCTTCTATATC
>JAGADS010000215.1 GCA_017613485.1 Treponema sp. | reverse complement strand
GATCGAAGACCTTGCGGAACATGCAGACTATAAAAATGACCGCAAGCAGCGCCGAAAGCTACGTTCCATTCAGGAAAGGCTAAAGCGGCAAAATGGAGAATAAAATGGATCTTATAAAGACTATTGAAGAACAGCAGAAGAAAGCGAATGTTTCTGACTTTAAGGTTGGAGACACCGTTAAGGTTCACTTCGAAATCATCGAAGGTAAGACAAAGCGCATCCAGATTTTTGAAGGTCTGGTAATCTGCTTTAAGAACGAAGGAATCCGCAAGACATTCACAGTACGCAAAATCAGCTACGGTGTTGGTGTTGAACGTGTATTCCCGGTAAACAGCCCGCGCGTAATCAAGGTAGAAATCGTACGCCCCGGAAAAGTCCGCCGCTCAAAGATTTACTACGTACGCGACAAGATCGGTAAGGATGCAAAGATTAAGGAGCTTCTTACACCAAAGGCAAAGGCCCGTGTTGCAAATGCAAATGCAATAGCAAACCAGGCTTCACAGGCAGAAGCAGCACTCAAGGCCGAAATCAAGGCAGAGACAGCAGCAGAAGCAGCCGCAAACAAGAACAAGAAGAAATAAGTTCTGCGGGTTTTAAACTCATAGACACAAATTCTTTAATCTGCTATAATTATTGAACTGAACAATCCGGATGTGTTAACCTGGGTTGTTCACATAAATTTGCCGGGATGGTGGAATTGGTAGACACAAGGGACTTAAAATCCCTCGGTTGGTAACAACCGTGCCAGTTCAAGTCTGGTTCCCGGCAGTTTCGGGCTGTCCTGTTTAGGACAGCCTGTTTTGTATACAGGTATGGCAGTAAATTCAGTTCAGTTCATTCTACCGCAAAACCTCCAGAATATCCGCCCGGGTCTTACACTGAAGGAAGGCTCCAGCGTTTTTGTACGTGTCCTCTCTGATTCAGCGGACGGAAAGGCAATGGTGTCCCTCATGGGAAACAAGGTGACTGTACAAAGCCGTGAACCGCTTGCACAGGGAGAGTCATTTTCGGCGGCCGTGCATTTTCGGGGCGACGGCTCCATAGAACTTACCAAACTCACCTCCCCCGCCACTTTAGCCCCAGAGCTTAACGGTCAGATGCACGGCATGGATGCGTTGTATGCACTTTTAGCGTCCGAGGGCTTTGTACCGGATTCAATGAGTGCCCGGATATTCCAGTTCATGTACCAGACCGGGGTAAAAATCGACTCATCGATAATGCAGAAGGCACGTGCCATAGCCTCAAGATTTCCCGGCAAAGAGGAAAGGCAGCCGAGATTGCCTCACTTTTACTTGAGGAAGGCATAGATCCCGAAGACAGCATGGTACAGGCATTGCTTGACCTAACCGATGGCCAGCAGAACCATCAGAACGGCAACAAACATGAAAACAATGACACAGACAGAAAAGACAATGAGGAACAGAATTCAGGATTCCTTGAAAAAATCTACGGAAGGACAATACCGGATAAATCAGGGCTCCTCACTTACCTTAATCAGGTAAGCCATGGCAGGCACCACTGGATTTTCCTGCCTTTTGAATGGGACATACCTGTTCAGCCTGAAACACCCCCTGCTAGCGGAATGATACGGCTTTTAATCGACACAGAGGAGCATAACCTGAAAAAAATTCAAATAAATTGCCAAACAGGCGTGACAAATTATTTTTTTGTGTTATACTATAATTATATAAGCAATGAGAAGGAAGTTCGGTTCTTTACATTACCGCCGCTTTTGCCTTCTGCAGTTCAAGCCGAAGAAATGCGGCTCGGAGGCTTTTTCAACTCCGGCATGAGTGATAGAAAGCCTGTGACTGTAACCTATTCCGACTCAGCTTACTTTGACGGACTTTGCGTAACAAACGAGGTTCCGCCAGTAATACAAGAAAAGATATGACCGAATTAAAAAATCTGTCTGCAGTCGCCCTGAAATACCCTCTTGATGCGGAAGCACCCCTCATAGCGGCAAAAGAGCGTGGACGTCTTGCAAAGCGTATGATAGAGATTGCGGAAGAAAATAAAATTCCTGTCATAGAAGATGATATTCTGGAAAATGTCCTGTCAATTCAGGATGTAGGCCAGTGCATTCCCGAGGAAACCTGGGAGGCTGTGGCGGCAATTTTTGCATATATTATAAAAGTGGAGCAGTTGAATGCCTTTATCAAGAATTAATTGTAATGAAATCACAGAGGGTGTAAGTTATTCTTCCCCAGTCTTTTTTGACGATGGAAAGAACATGTTTCTGGCATCCCATCAGACAGCAAAAAAGTATCATGTAAAAGCACTTTCACGATGGCGTGTTCCTTTTCTGGTAACGGCAGGTCACAAGGAAGCCCAGTCTCAGAAGACGGCAGAAACCCCCGTGGCAGAACTTGAGAATGCAGACGATTTCCTTGAGCTTGAAGAGGTTGAGGAACTTTAGGCATTTCTGTGGCAGAGCAGAAAAAATCAACAGTCCAAAAAGGCCATGAGGGAGAAGACAGGGCTGTAAAATACCTTGAGTCTCAGGGATACAAAATAGAAGGCAGGAATTTCCGCACAAGACGTGGAGAAATCGACATTATAGCGTCAAAAGAGGATCTTCTTGTATTTGTTGAAGTTAAGGCACTTCCCCACGGAAACCCGGAGATTCTGGCACACGAATTGAACAGTCGCAAACAGCAAAAGATAATCGAAACAGCTAAATTTTACCTGGAAAAATATCGACAATATAATAGCAGGGCAATCAGGTTTGATGTTCTTGCGATAGATGTTCCGGAACTGGAGCCGGTACACCACATTGTCAACGCTTTTTCGGAGTAATATACAGTATGCCGGTTTCAAAGAACGCAACATCTCAGTCAATCAATCAGCGAATAAAGGAATTGCAGATTAAAATCCAGGACGAAAAATACATATCTTACGCAGTTGAACGGATAGCATTAATAGTAAGCCGTCAGCTTGTAGAAAAACGAAACGGTAACCGCAGCCCTGAAAAATTATATTAAAGGAAAATGCGGGTACTAGAAATAAAACTGCATTTAAAGTAGAATATGGGCATGAACAGAGATAAACGTGCCAGAAGACATAACAATAAAAACAATCAGCAGAATAAAAAAGACCACAGGGACAAAGACTATAGGGACAGGAGTGATCCATTACCCAAGCACACCCAGTTCCGGCCACATCAAGCCGTAAGTGCACAGCAGATTCAGGAAGAAGACCAGGCCATTGCCGATTTCAAGTCAAGTCATCAGCCGGAGTGCCCCAAGTGCGGTAAGGCAATCACAGACATGTCATCTGCAATTCAGGACAAGAGCGGAAGACCCATGCATTTTGAATGTGCAATGGATACCGTCAGTGCAGGCGAGCAGCTGGAGAACGGAGATAAAATAGCATATATCGGTCAGGGCAGGTTTGCAGTCCTCAATTATCCTAACATACGTGATGCCCGTCATTTCTCCATCAAGAAAATAATCGAGTGGGAAGACAGAAACGAAAGAGCCGCGTGGCGTGATGAAATGGCAGACCTTTACTCACAGGTCAGATAGCGTAAACGGAGGAAACAATGACTTCTATTGACATATTAGACTCAACTTTAAGGGACGGATCTCAGGGAGAAGGCATATCCTATTCCGTTCAGGACAAAATCCATATTGTCCAGGCATTGGATGAGCTTGGCGTTAAATACATAGAGGCAGGAAACCCGGGAAGCAACCCCAAGGACATGGAATTTTTCCAAAAGGCAAGGGAACTCAAGCTTAAGAATGCAAGACTTGTCGCATTCGGTTCAACAAGAAGAAAGGACACGTCTTGCTCAGAGGACTTGAATTTACAGAGCCTGCTTTCTGCAGAGACCGATGATGTGGTTATTTTCGGGAAAAGCTGGGATTTTCAGGTAACGGAAGTTTTACATGCAAGCCTAAAGGAAAACCTGGAGATGATCCGGGACACATGCGAGTACCTTACAAAACGCGGAAAAAACGTAATGTACGATGCCGAGCATTTTTTTACAGGCTACCAGAAAAACAAGGATTATGCCCTGCAGTCACTAAAAGCCGCTGTAGAGGGAGGAGCAACTGTACTCTGTCTGTGTGAGACAAAGGGCGGATGCATGATGGATGACCTCAAGGAAGCGGTAGAGACTGTCGTTTCAGAATTCGGAAATGCGGTAAAAATCGGAATCCACACTCACAATGACTCAGGCCTCGCGGTTGCAAATTCTCTTGTTGCAGTAAAGGCAGGTGCCACACATGTTCAGGGGGTTTTGCTTGGATTCGGTGAACGCACTGGAAACGCTAACCTTTCTACGATTATCGCAGACCTTCAGCTCAAGATGGGCTATAAATGCATCCCGGAGGACAACATAAAGGAACTTACACCTATATGCAAGCGTGTTGCTGAGATTACAAACATATCGCTTGGTGCAGGCCTTCCGTACATCGGTAAAAACGCATTTGCACACAAAGCCGGAATGCACATTGACGCTGTGCTGAAAAACCCTGTTGCATACGAGCATATAGCCCCGGAAACAGTTGGAAACGAAAGGGTATTCCTCATGAGCGAGGTTGCAGGCCGTGCAATGATAATCGAAAAAATCAACAAATTCGATTCCTCAATCAAAAAATCAGATCCTGTCGTGGCTGACATAATCAAGCAGGTAAAGGACAAGGAGCATCAGGGTTACCAGTACGAGGGAGCAGACGCAAGCTTTGACCTTCTTGTACGCAAGGCTATAGGAAAATACCAGCCGTTCTTCAAACTGCATTATTACAAGACAAGCGGAGAAATCCCTCTTATCGAGGACGGCCTTTATTCTTTTGCACAGGTAAAAATCGCGGTTGATGACCACATAGAAATTGCCGCAGGAGAAGGAAACGGTCCTGTTAATGCCCTTGACAACGCTTTACGCTCAGCATTAAAGACATTTTATCCGTCTGTAACACAAATACGCCTTACAGACTACAAGGTACGTGTTCTTGACGGAAAAAGTGCAACAGCCAGCCGTGTCCGCGTATTAATCGAAAGCTCAGACGGAATAGACCGCTGGAGTACAATCGGTGTAAGCTGTGACGTTGTTGAGGCCTCATGGATGGCACTCGTTGACTCATTTGAATACAAGCTCATAAAGGACATTGAGCGTAAATATCAGAAATTAATTTAACTATAGGAGTTGGATATGGAAAAGAATATCGCCCTGATTCCAGGAGACGGAATCGGACCTGATGTAGTGGCAGAAGGTGTAAAGGTACTTGAT
>JAGADS010000214.1 GCA_017613485.1 Treponema sp. | reverse complement strand
TGCGAAATAGGTATACTTGTTTCTTGCCTGGCTTTCTCCTGCAAATGCGGCCTGCAAGTTCTTCTCCGTCTGTGTTCCTGCGTACTTGTTACTCATTGTGTTCTCCTTAGAATTTGATTCTGATTGTATATTGTTTTTTGCGGTGACCTCGGGGGTTCCCGCTGTTTCATAGATCGGTTCAAAATCTTCTGCCGGATGTCCGCACAAAGGACATGTAAAATCCCCGGGAAGTTCCGGTTTCATATATTCATATCCACAGATTTTACACCGCCATCCGATAATCTTTTTTGAGCCTTCAACCTTTACCCTGGGCTTAACATTGTTCTGATAATCAGCATAAGTTATGGGTGCGTTCTGACTTGTCACAGATGCATCCTGTAATTCCGCAATGAAAAGAGTGTGTGTCCCCAAATCAGTTTTTGAAATCACCTTGCAGCTTAAAATCGAACAGGTATTCTTAAGTATGTAGGGGCATCCGTTGCCGTCACTCTTATACTCGTAACCTGCAAACTTGTCCACATTTCTTCCGCTCTGATATCCAAAGTGCTTGAAAACCTCAAATGGAGCTGTTTTATCCAGAACCGAGAGACAGAAAACTCCCGATTCCTTGATCAGCTCGCAAGTGTAGTTTTGATTCAACAGAGAAACAGAAAGTCTGATTGGATCCGAGGCAACTTGAATGCATGTATTCGTAATACAGGCATTTTGCTTTTGTCCAGACTTCGTGCCTATCACGAAAAGTCCGTATGATATATTGTATAGAGCCTTATTATCCATATTATTTATCAGCCCAGAGTCCGTGCAGATTGCAATATGCATAAGCCCTTACAACATCATCTCCGTCGGTCAGGGCAAACACAGCCTTTGGTTCATCTCCTGGCTTCAATTCCTTCATCAGATTGGCTTCCTTAGTCTCAAGGGAAATCCATTCGATATAATGCTTTTCTTCCATTGGATGCGCAACAGATCCAACAGAAACCTCCACAAGATTTCCATTCTTCTGAACCACTGGAACATGCTTTTCAACCGCGGCATCAGTGGTATTTGCTTTTAATTCAACCATCGCTTCACCACAACACATTGTATCACATGGCGAGCCTTTGATTACGGCAATAATTTTTCCGCATTTCTTACACTTGTAGAATCTCAAAATCATAGGTTTCTCCTTGAATTTTTCTTATTTTAAAGGGTAACAGATAAACCTTGATTTGTAAATAGTAAAACCACCCCGAACGCACAAAAGCAAAAAAAACATCTTGCATATTTTCTATTTCGCTTTATAATTTATATGATGAGAACGGTAAAACGACTAGCGTTGGTCATTGACTATATAGAATCTGAATATGCCCTCAAAATCCATGCCGGTGCGTCTAAGTATGCAAAGGATCACGGTATGGAGCTTGTTGTCTTTCCCATAAGCAAAATAATGCAGAACACAGGGGGGTATTCATACCAGTCGCTGTCCATCGCGTCTCATCTTACTTCCAATAATATTGACGGAATCATTTTCGTATCGGGGTCACAGCTTTCTAATTCTACAGAGGAATACCTGCGCTCCTACATAAAGTCCTTTGCACCAGTTCCTGTTGTAAGCATCGGTAGCATAGTCAAGGATGTTCCTTCAATTATATGCGACGGAAGAATTGCATTTAAGAACCTTATATCCCACCTTATCGAAAAACACCAGTGCCGTCGTCTTGCTGTAATGGGTGTAAACGACAACTCAACGGATGCTTTAAGCCGTATTGAAGTTTTCAAGGAAACACTGCATGAGCATAATATTGCATTTGATAAATCGCTTGTCCTATATGGCAGTTTTTCCTACGATCAGGCTTACAAGGCCCTGAATGAATACCGCAATCTCAAGGGCTGCATTGATTTTGACGCAATCGTTGCCTTGAACGACCAGATGGCATACGCTTCTATTGACTGGCTTCAGCACAACAGGAAAAAAGTTCCGGGTGATGTTCTTGTAACAGGTTTTGATGACGAGCTCAGGTCCTCCTCCATGACTCCGACTCTTACCACGATAAACCAGAATTCTGAACTGCAGGGAGCACTGGCAGTAGAAACCCTTATCCGTATGATGAAGGGAGAAAAAGTTGAGAAGCTCGGGCTTGTTCCTCCAATAACCGTGTTCAGGCAGTCATGCTCATGCGTTCCCTTGTCTGACGCAACAATTTCGCTTGATGAGAATGGAAGGATTATTCCCTATGACCCCAAGGAAATGATGTCATCGGTTGGTGAATGGTGTCTTAAGAGGGCTCAGTTCACCCAGGTAATCCACCTTTATACTGAAATGCAGAATGACATGGCTTTAAGTCAGTTCAGGGAGAGAATAAACACAGACCTGATAACACTTGGCATTCTTTCGGCGGCCGTGGTTTTATTTGAATCACCGATTTCAACAGACAGATTTGAGTATTTCCCGTTACCGCAAAAGGCATTATTATACTCCGCTTACGACAGGTTCTCCGGTTACTGGCTTGGGGAACAGGAGACGCCCCTTTTATTCAACCCGAGAGAGACAATGGTTCCTGAGGATGTTTTTGTCAGCATGGACGGAATGCAGGTTCAGGCACTTTACCGTTCATCCACACTGTTCGGATACCTGATTTTCAGACCTGGAAACTATGACCCTACAGTCTACACAATGGTATGCAAGATGCTTTCCAATGCCATATCATCTGCTATATCGATTACCCGGGCACAGGAAGAAAAAAAGGAGCTCAAGAAAGAATATGATGTTGCGGCTCATATCTCCGTAACAGATGACTTAACTGGACTTTTGAACAGAAGGGGCTTTTTGGATTACGGTCAGAAATCGCTCAAGGTCTCTCAGGTAACTGGACGCGGTGGAATGGTCCTCTTTGGTGACATAGACGGCCTCAAGAAAATCAATGACTCTTACGGTCATGCAGCCGGAGACATTGCAATCAAAGCAGAGGCACAGCTTTTGTCACGGACATTCAGGCATACAGATATAATCGGAAGACTCGGCGGTGATGAATTTGCAATCGTTGCCCCGAACCTTACAGAAAGAAAGCTTGACATTGCACGCCGCCGGCTTGAAAATTATTGCGATGAATGGAACAAAAACTCAGACCAGGAATTCGAGCTTTCTATCAGTCTGGGATATGCAATCTATGAGCCTTATGGAGAGGAAGAGCTTCTTTCGCTTCTTGAAAAGGCAGACACGGTTTTGTACAACGAAAAGAAAATCAAAAAGGCATTTATGAAAAAAGAAGATTAAACACTGGTCATGTAGAACCAGATCCTTCCACAACTGTCATGCCGGATCTGTTCCTTCTACAACTGTCATGTAGAACCAGATCCTTCTACAACTGTCATGCCGGACCTGATCCGGCATCTTTTTTTACATCCAGTTTTAAACGAAAGATTCCGGGTCGGAGCCCGGAATGACATGGGTCTCTTCAGGAACGATGCTTGGACACACCGGAATGACTTTGTTTCTATCAGAACTTTGTGCGGACTACACGCAGACCTGCCATCGCAATTGGACTGCGTTCTCCTAGGTTTTTCTTGTTGTCAGCAGGCCTACCGTAAACCGTGCAGTCCTCCGCAATGTTGGTGTCGCTCTTTACAACACTGCTCCATGAACCGCCACGGTGAATGTCGTTCCATGTCCATTCAGCTACGTTTCCGCTCATGTCATAGAGTCCAAGGTAATTCGGGCTTTTCTGCATGACTTCATGAGCCTTTCCGTTTGATGCAACTCTTCCGCACCATCCGACATTGTTGTAATTGTCGCTTCCTGCATACATGGTTCCACGGCTAGTCACCTTGTCTTTTCCTCCACGTGCAAGATATTCCCATTCAGCTTCTGTGGGGAGGCGGTAACCGTTGGCATTCTGATCCATCTTGACTTTTGCAAGAGCAGATGTATCTGTAGTGTCATTGATGTAGTATTTTCCTGCTGAGTTGTGGCGCACAAATGAGTTTGCGATTTTTTCCCATTGAGCAGGATTCTTCTCCATGTTGCCCATATAGTATACCGGTTCAAACCCCTCGTCGATGCTGCGGAGATTGCAGTAGATTACAGCCTCAAACCAGTTCAATGCATAGGCGGGGAAATCAGGGCCTTTTCCGTTACGTGCAATCGGACAGTATGGATTCGGATCGTTTGACTGCCCCTTGCCGCTTCCGATTGATGCAACACCGTAATACGTCATGTATTTTTCCCATTCAGCCTGTGTAGTCTCATGCTTGCAGACATACATATCCTTTATTGTAACTGATTTTCCTGTAAACACCTTTGAATTGGAGATCGGTTTTACTGTCGCACCCGGTACATAGACAAAATTCTTTGAGTCGAACTGCTGCACCGAGACAGAAACATTTGCACCACCCATAGGCATTACAAAGGAATAACTTGAGCTGACATTAACAGCCTTTCCTGAGCTGTCTGTAACTGTAATTGTATCGATGTCGTATCCCTGAGCAAACTCAAAGCTCAACGAAACTGTCTCACCGGTACATGCCTCTGTCTTGTCTGGTTTTACCGTTACGTTCTCGGTCTTGGCAACTGTAACAGGATATGGCTTTGCTTTCTTGAACACTGCGGAAACACTTGCATTTGACTCAGGCATTATGAATGAACCAGATGCACTTACCTTTACATCCTTTCCATTTGCATCCTTTACTCTATATGCATCAAAATCGAATCCTATGTTTGACTTTGATTCAAGCTGAACCACAGCACCCGGTCTGGCACTCTTAATCTTTGCCGCTGCAATTCCGCTTCCCTCAGGATCAACTTTTACTTCAACTGAAAGAGGCTGCTTTTCCTCAGACGGCTTTGTCCGCACTACACGGAAACCGGTTCCAGTAACTGTAGGGTATGATTCCCTAAGAGTAAGGTTTCTCTGCTTATCAAGATTCTTATTGTAAGCTCCACGGACTACCCTTTCCTCGCCGCTTTCAGCTCCTGTAACAGCAAGATTCTCAGGCATGGTATCAGAATCAACCCACCAGTCCCAGCACCACTCAGGAGAACTGGCTGATATTCCGTAGAACATTGCCATGTATTCCCATTCAACTTCTGTAGGAAGCCTGTAGCCATCCGCACTCATGTCAAGCTTGAGTGATTTGTCAAGAACACCAGAAACCGTTTCATTTGAGGAATATGCATATTTCCCCTGTTCATTTATCTTGATGTTAGGCTCCTTTAATGCCCAGTCAGCAGGATCACAGAGTTTTGTTCCATTGTCCAGAATATAATATGCGGGAACAAGACCTTCAGCTATGCTGCGCAGGTTACAATAAATTACGGCATCGTACCAGGTTGCCCACCCGACAGGAAGAACAGCTCCCTTGCTTGAGCTTACAACAGCCAATGTAGCACAGTATTTCTCGTATTCCGGCTGGGTCACTGCATGATCACTGACATATAAATCAGAAATTGCGGCATTCCTTCCATAGGTGAAAAGCTCTGAATATTTTATAGATTTCTTGACTGTTGTTCCCTTGACCTCAAGCATTCCTGTGCTGGCTTTCTTTGGAGATGAAGGAGTTATATTTGAACCTGCAAGTTTTGTTTCGTATTTCTTCTTTACGTCCGCCATGGAGATTTTACTTGGGTCAACTTTTACCTCTCCGTCAACAGAAAGAGTAACGGCCACAGCAGGAACAAAGCCTATTCCTGTCGAATTAACCGGGAATGAAGATACTGTGCCATGCTCAATACCAAAAGCCATATTGCGTGCATCAGAGGAAGTCCTTAAATAATATGCAACACCGTCATACGAGCCAGACGGAGTTCCCTTTGCCAGGGCATAGTCGCTTGGATAACGGACATTCACTGCACCGTTGAGTAAATCTGCAACCTCAGTCCTGCTCAAAAGGAAAACCTTATCCTTGTTTATTTCATCAGAAGAGTTTGCAGCAATGAGTTTCTGTGCCGAAGAATTGAATGCAGCCTGAAGGAATCCTTTTCCCTTGTAGTCAGATTTCTTGGCGGTCTTGTTTTTTTCGATTGAATAATACTCGACACCGTTAAGCCATGCATGAATCTGGCTGTATTTATAATTGTTCTCCAGGGCACTTGTCTTTTTATCTATTGCCCTTGCAGGAATTGAATCAAGATTTTGATTTGCTGAAAGCTCGGCAGATGTATAGAAAGGAACTGAATCCAGCACATTCTCTGCAAACAGAAGGGCCTTACCGCTTCCTGCATAATCCTTTGAAAGCACACGCCACTTGACCGGCTCTACCTTGAAGTATTTTGAGCGTCCGGATTTGCTTGTGGAGACAGCAGAATTATCGCTATAGAATGCATTTCCGTCGGCAGCGTTCTCTGCAAGTTTTGCGTACCATGCGCCGTCGTCACCCTGATAATAAACATTCGTGCCCATCTTGAGGGTTTTCTTCTCGTTTACCGTAACAGACGGATCCTTTATGGTCTGCGGCCAGTCACCGAAATAAACATAGGTGGCATCAGGCCCAGCACTACCGTCAGTTCCCTTTGGCAAAACCGTTACAGTTGAATGGAATTCATACCCACCGGAACCCTTTGAGGCAGCACCGGCAAATGCAGGAATAAACAAAGCAAAAATAGCAGCAGCAAATAACTTAGATTTACTCATAAAACCCCTCTTGATACGCTTTTTTCAGTATAATTTTGTAGAATATTATACCATATAATCAACAAATTTGAAAAGAGGAAGTTTCATGGATAGTGTTGAAATACAGGAAATTATCCCTTTTCTATCAATTTCAATAACTGTTCATACAGTCTATCACTAATGTGACGACCTGCATCCCTTAGAATTTCAATTGCATCTTTAATTTCTTCTTTTGTAATGATTGAATCCTCATACGCAATTCCAAGAATTCCTATTGTTCCCATTATTTTTATACCCATGCGGATGGCAACTTCCCTGCCACGAATCTCATCCATCAAAAGTATATCTGCCTTTTTAATGTCAGAAAGATAAATTGCCTCGCTCTCGCCTAAATCAAGGCCTGTAGAACGACGGAGCAAAGAAACATAGTTTTCATCAATTTCCTCAACAACTTGAACAAAGGTACTGTTTCTTATAATATCTGCTTCTGATCCGTATTTTGGATTTCCTGTAAGTTCCGCAAAAACTCCCTTGGGAATTTGAACCGTTCCGAACAGCTTTTCAAGAAGATTTAGACGGTTAATCTTTAAC
>JAGADS010000213.1 GCA_017613485.1 Treponema sp. | reverse complement strand
TATAAAATACATGCTACACCACTGATCGCCACAGGAATTATAAGATTATCAAAGTCCTTGAGCGGCAGAAGTTCTATAAGCATTCCTACAAGTGCAAGCATAAGGGCTGTATAACTTGAATGGCTTGAGCACCATGCTGAGATAAAGATTGCAGTAAAACATGTAAGGCTTCCGGCCACAGTTTTTCCATCAGTAAATGGAATTATTATGCGGCCAAATAATTTTCCCCCTACAGATGCAAGTCCATCACCAAAAGAAAGAGCGTATATTCCAAGAGCGGCACATTCTGGAGGAAACAGCAATGATGCAAGGATTATTCCAGAGACAAGAGTTACAGGCCCCAGAACAAAACGGTTTTCATCTCGCTTACGTGCGGCAGCTGCAGTTACAGAGGAAATAAGAGGAATCGAAATGCCTTTTCTGCGTAGAATTTCCGAGACAACATAAAAACAAAGAGCCATTAACAAGAGAATTATTATGGGCCAGAATGCAAGACGTAGAAAAAAAGGAATGAATGCTGAACAGATATGAATGCTCTTACGGAAAAGTTCCTTAGCAATAAAAAGTGTCTTCTGCTTTTTTATTACGCCAGAATTTCCGTAGGATTCATTATTTACCAAGTTCCTCTTCTCCATAGAGTGTCAGCGGAATTTCAGTATATATTGCAGGAGAATAATCGTAAACAGGATTTACAATATACTTAAGATTCTGCTCTGCCAGATTTGAACCGCTCAACCTCAACATGGTTTCCTGATTTCTTGTAAGGGCATCCCATGAGCGTATGCTTTCCTGCAGATTTACTATGGCCTGTCCGTTTGTATCACTGTCACCGTTTGCATCTGAAATGCGTGAAAGAGTTACACCCAGATTGTTGGAGGCCTTCATATATGTGTCCACCAAATCAGCATGATCAGTTCTTATCTGCGGAATGATTATATCTCGTGTAGCGAACATTGACTTCAGGATGGTCAAGAGTCTCTCGTAATATCCCTGTGCGGCGTAATTATCATCCCTGAGGCTTAGAGTATTGGCAAGGGCAAGAAGAAGATGTATATCCTCTGCATTTGAGTCTGCCCCATGAACAAATGAGCCCCATGCCTCCGTAAAGTTTTTATTGGTATACTGAATATAACCTATCTTGTACCTTACGGCAGCTGTATCGTTCTGGTTATTTACAGCCTTCTGGTAGTTATCAAGAGATGCATCCATATCACCATTGATAAAGTAGTTTACGTCACCCAGATCAGCATAAAGCTTTCCGATTTCAGGCTTGCTCTCGAAATTACTTGCCCTGTTTTCTGTCTCAAACACATCTATACCGTTGTTATATGCCTGCTGGGCAAGAATGAATTCCCTCTGGTCAGCATACCCCTCACCGAGCTGTCGGTATGAGTCTATGAATGTATATGTTTCCTTGCGTGTACGTCTTGTCTTTGACTTGAACACATCAATTGCTGCATTGAACATCTTGACCGCAGAGTTAGCGGAATCATTTGACTTGGTAATGACATAGTAGCGGCCCATATTGTAAAGAGCAGTTGGATTTGAATTATCCTTTTGTACTGCCTTATCAAGAAGATCCTTAACGTCTACTATCTGCTGCCTCATGCTCTCTTCTGAAGGACGGAGTGTTCCATATCTCTTATCCAGAAGATATCCGCTTAATTCAGTAAGATCCTGTGAGTCCAGCTTCTTAACCTTTGACGGATAGAAATATTCCTTGTGATACAAGACCTGCTGCAGGTCATCAACACGGATGAAATAGCGCATTTCACGTGCATAGTACAAATCAGCAAGCTTTTTCTTCTTGCCGTACATTTCAACAAGAGTGTCATACTGGAGTTTTGCCAGGGAGAATTTTGATGCATCGGATTCTGTCGCCCACTCAAGGTACAGATCACCAAGCTTCAGGAGTGCATCGGGATCATTGGTGTGATAATCAAGAACCTCACGCCGCAGGACACGCTCTGCTTCCTTAAAGTCATACAGCTCGGACATCTCCATATCAGCCCAGTCAATTCCTGCCCACTTATCGCGGTTGAACTGGTACAATGCTTCCTTATATACATTTCTGGCCCTTTCGTACTGCTTGTGATCCCGGTAGGCCTCTGCAAACTTAAAGAACCATTTTCTTACAGGCTTATATCCTATGGCTGACTTAAAACTGTCTTCCGACTGAGTGTAAAGGCTTTCCTGAATCTGTGAGTATCCCTGCTTGTAATACTTGTTTGCCATGAATGGATTCCAGATAAATGCAATAAACAATGTAAACAGACAGAAGATAACGATGGCAGCAAAAGTTCCAAGTATTGCAAACGGAATAATCTTGTTCTTAATCTTGTATTCCAGAGTGGTCTTGTAATTCTCGTATTCAGCGGCGGTTCGTCTCTCGTAATCACGCGGAACATCAAGGGAGATGTCCAGCATTTTCTCCAGCTGAGTGGCAAGCTGACGTGCAGGAATTTTCCTGTAAACTTTCTCAAGAATTTCAAAAACCGCATCATCCGTGAACTCGTTCTTTACGACGAGATCCTCAATTGCAATACGGACATTAAGCGGATATTCGGAAAGATTCTTGCGGAATCTCTTGTATTCTGCATCGGTAAAGCTGTTTTTGGGCTTGTTCTTTTCATCACCTTCAAGTGCATCACCAAAATTAGGAGTTGAAACAGAAGGCTTCTTTGTAAATGAACTGAACGGATCTTTTTCTGTGGTGGTAAAGTTCGGAATCTCAAAGTCATCGTCACTCATCTCCATTCCGTCGGCATCACCCATTTCAAAATCAGAATTATCCTTTACGGCACCCGGAGCAGAGAAATCCATATCCTGCATTGCAGAAATATCAAAGGTTTCAAGTGGCTCTTCATTGTTTTCTTCTTCTGCAGCCGGTTCTTCTGGTGGTGTCTCAGTTCCGTCAAGGAATGTTTTATTTGAATCCTCTCCGTTGTCATCAAAATCAGGAAGGGTTTCTGAATCCATGTCTGATTCCTGAGGACTTTCGGTTTTGTCAGCTTCTCCATCTGTATCCGAGAAATCAGGAAGCTCCATATCATCCATAGAGAATGAATCACTTGAATTATCAGTGGACTCTGTATCAGAGGCTTTGTCAAATTCATTCTCAACGTCAAAATCAGGAAGATCCATCTCCGGAGCAGCTTTATCTTCTGCGGGAGTATCTGTCTTTTTATCAAAATCCATGTCCACAAATTCAGGAGCAGGATGTTCCTGGAATTCCTCTGGAATGGTCTCGTTCAAATCAAGGCTTGCATCTGTCTCAAAGTCAGCATTTGCATCATCGATATCAAAACCAGGTTCTTCTTTTGGAGCCGGTTTTTCAGGTGCAGGAGCTGGTTTTGGTGCTGGTTTTGATGTTTCCACTGCACTTTTCATCAGTGCATCAAAATCCATGTCAGACATGGACGGAGCATTTTCTTTTGTAATATTGTGCGGATTCAAGCGGCCTGTTCTATAAGGCTGAGCAGGGGCTTCTTCATAGGAATAGTCTTCTTCCTCGGTCTGTACCGTCTGTGCATCAGGATTTGAGGGAGCCAGCAATGCATCAAGGTCAAGGTCTTCAATCGGGGTTTCTTCCGGTTCCTCCGGGATTTCTTCTTTCTCTTCCTTTTCAGTCTCAAATTCACTAAGATCCAGATCATCAACACTTGCAGAAACTACAGGAGAGAAAAGGTCTGAAACATCAG
>JAGADS010000212.1 GCA_017613485.1 Treponema sp. | reverse complement strand
GGAAGAGCCTTGAGCTTTACATCAGGAACATGCTTTACAAGGAAGCCGCCCTTAAGAACACCAGCTGCATTTCCAGAAAGACGAATCTTGAGAACAGCTGTAATAGGCTTGTTTCCACTTACGATGTGGAAATCTGCATGAAGGTTTTTGTCTGTCTTGATATCGTATTCGGTATCCTTGATGTATGCCAGGTTATCCTGACCGTCAATCTTGAGGCAGACCAAAGTTGTCTTTGTAATTGAACGCCATGCCTTGGAAAATTCTGCTGCATCTATTTCCAGCATGATAGATTCACCCTTTTCGTTGTATGCAACAGCCGGAAGATGTCCCTGTGCACGAATTTTCTTTGACACGGCCTTACCAGTTTCTTTACGTGTCTTTGCGTTAATAACAAAACGTTCCATAGGTTAGAACTCCTTAAAAAATAGTATTTGCTTAAACAGTTTTATTATAAAAACTGGGACGGCTGGATTCGAACCAGCGGAATGATGGCACCAAAAGCCATTGTCTTACCACTTGACGACGTCCCAAAATATACTTATCAGGGAAGATTAAAAATCCCCACTGACAGGTCCAACATCAAAATGACCGGCATTAAACTCAGCCACGATCTTGTCCTGCAAAGCCTGCCTGAACTCTGGGTTTATAGGATGAACGACATCCTTGAATTCCCCGCTGGCAGTTTTGCGACTTGGCATTGCAACAAACAAGCCTGCCTTTCCCTCAATGATCTTGACATTGTGAACAACAAAACAGTCATCAAATGTCAACGTGACGTAGGCCTTTAATTTACCTTCGCCTTCAATCTTACGGATTCTAACTTCAGTAACTTGCATAAACCCGTCCTCCTGAACTTTTTTTTCAAAGTAGTAAGGTATCCCACTGCATTGCCAGCTTCCTGTATGCAAACTCTGCCTTGTCCCTATCCTCAAAGACAGCAAAAACAGTTGACCCCGAACCAGACATATCAGCGAAATCCGAACCGACCTTTTTCAGATCTTCGACGGCTTGCCGTATTCTGGGGTGCTTTCCCGCGACAGGAGCTGTAAAATCGTTACTGAAAAACCATTCCCGTATCGGCTTATTATACAAACATTCCAGTTCACAATCGGAATGCCTGTTTCCTATATTCAAAGGAAGTGAAGCATCAACCAAAGCATAAGCATCTTTTGTCGAGACATGCACTCCTGGGAAAACCAAGAGAACCGAAAAATCATTCCGGTTTTCTATCGGTTTAATTATTTCACCACGACCTCTTACAATCGCAGAAAAACCAGTTTCCTCGGATTTGACTTTACTTTTCTCCACTAGCCGACGTGTAAAAAAATAAACATCGCTTCCTACCTGTCCCGCAATATCAAGCAGGGCAGAATCACTTAGCTGAGTACCGAACAATGTGTCAATGGATTTAATGAAAGAAGAAGAATCACTTGATCCGCCCCCCAATCCACCGCCGGCAGGAATACGCTTTGTCACATGGACATGAACGCCGTCCCTTATGCCAGTCAGCACGCAGAAAGCTTTGTATGCCTTGGTAAAAGTATTCTCCTCCGGGAGAACCATACCCTCGCAGTCCACTTTACAGACATCTTTTTGATCTAAAACTTGAACGGTAATTGTATCGCACAGATTCACGGTCGTAAAGATACTTTCTATCTCGTGGTAACCGTCCGCCCGCATTGGAAAAACCCTAAGTCCCAGATTTATCTTAGCCGGAGCCTGAACAGTCAAACTACGCAACATACCGCATAAATATATATTTTTTTGCTGTTCATGTCAATATAACGCCTGATAATTTCCTGCGACAAATTTTTTCACTTTTTTTCATAAACCTAATTGACTAATTTCATACTAATAAGTACTCTCTATGATAGCGTTAAGGAGACGCCTGTATGTTCAATGACGACGATTTGACGGACTTTGCTTCTGTGGCTGGATTCAACTACGACGACGACTACAATGATGATTTTTCTTCTGAATACGAAGACGATGAATTTGAAGACGACTTCGAGGATGATTTTGAGGACGACTTCGATGACGATGATTCATTCAACGACGACCTTGTAGAAGATGAAGATGAATATGACGAGCCGTTTGATGATCAGGAAGCAGAAGACGGATACGATAACAGGCGGCGTGATTTTGATGACGAAATCTACGGTGTTGACAGAGACTCCGATGACCTTGACGATTCCGACTATTAATTTATAATTCCAGACTGTTCCTGATTACATAAGCGTAACGCCTGCATGCCACAGTTTCTCAAGCTCATAAAAACTACGTGCATCCTGTGACATCAGGTGAACGACTACATTTCCCAGATCAACAAGGTTCCAGTCTTCTCCCTGCTGTGTCCTGCGTGTAGTGCGGTGAATCTCCATATCGTTTTCCGAAATATAATCCTTGATTGACTTGTACAGACCCTGTGAATGTGTTGCACTGTTGACTGTGGCAATCACAAAATAATCCGTCCAGCTGTTTAGCCCCGAAATATTCAGAACCGTAACGTCAGTGGCTTTTTCATCCTGCAGAAGTTTTGCAATCTCAAGCGCTTTCTGCTCATCTGTCTTTTCCATAATTCACCTTCCTTAGTCAATTGAGGATGCAAAATCCGCATCAGATTCAAGCCCCGATTCCACATCACCTGTTTCAATCTCCGGTCCTGTATAACCGCCAAGAACATATCTTCCGTTCCAGTCCTTGCCCAATATGACAGTAAAATCTGCACGGCTTGCACCAAAAGTACTTTCAGGCTGATGCTCAATATACTTACACTGAATAAAGTTTGCAAGGACAGTAAGTGCATCCGTATCCTCCATCTGCAGATGGCTTATGATTACAGTATGCTCATAGTCAGAATTATCAGCGTTGGCAGGAGGCAGGAAGTCGTAGTTCTTGAGCTCCTTAAGGGTTTCTATTGCCTTGGAAGAACCCTTGTCCAGTCCGCTTCCGTTCAACACCTCAACTACATAATGATAAGAGCCCTTTCCTCCTGTTTCCAAAGACTGAAGGCTCTGCTCCACTACATCCTTTATCAGATCACCCTCGAACAATGGGAAAAGAAGTGTCTGACCCGATGATGGAAGAGTTCTTAAAGTTCCTGTAAGAGTCTGCGGAACAAGACGGTCTGTCTCTGTATTTATATTTGAAATGCCCTCAAGCAGCTTGCGGAGAACTTTCTGAGTTACATTGGTTTCAAATTTATCTGAGAAAAACTGGAAGTTCTTCTTTTCCTTTATGACATCCCTCTGCTCATGCAAAGCCGAGATAAGGGCAACCACTGCATTCTGCCTACGATCATCTATCTCCGCGTCATCCTCATCTGGAAGACTGTATTCCATGTAAGTCTTGATTTTATCTCCGTCAAGTGTCAAGTAACCGGACGGCAAGAGCCACCTTTCTCCCTCATCGTTTACATAGTCTACAGGGGACGGAACAAATACCTTAAGTCCACCAAGCAGATCAGTAAGCTTACCGAGGTTTTCCAAATCAATTACCAGATAGAATTCGATTTCGTTTGAACCCGACTTGTTCCTCTTGAGCATCAGGTCGGATATTTCCTCAACATAGGCTTCTATTCCCTTCTCATGGTAAACTGTATCAACACGGTCAGTACGGCCTGTCCTTCCTCCTTCTCCGTCCAGAGACTCCCAGATGTCTCCAGTATTTCCCGGTATGTTGAACAAGGCGGATTTCTGTGAATCAGGATGATAAAGGAGCAGGTCGGTTGAAAGGGCATTGTTCTCGTTGTCAGCAATTACAACCAGTGTTTTGATTACCTGTCCTTTTTTAAAATACGCCGATGCAGAGTCAGTACCCATTGATACGACTATAAAAACCACTGCGGCAACAACAAAAAGCACTATAAGAGATAAAAACAAAAGTCCTTTTTTTTCTGCGGATAATTTCATTGACCATCCCCTCCCATAAGGCTGTCCTTGAATATATAACTAACCGGGGCAACTTCCTTACCTCGTGATACCAGGAAATCAATTTGCATCTGTAGAACGGCAAGCGCCATCTGATCAAGAGGTTTTGAAAAAAGCTCCCTGCGGTACTCCTCTGTTGACTGAGGCCTGCCCGGTTCTATTTTATCAGCGGCAAAAATAATCTTTGCAAGCTTACAAAAGCCTATGCCGCCAAAAGTATGATTTGCAACAGCCTGTATCACATCCGGATCATTCACCCCAAAATCCTTCTGAAGTTTTATGGCAGCTGCCCTTCCATGCAGGAGAAAAGGCTTTTTACGCTCAAGCTCCGTTATTTCCTGTCCGTCTTCCTGTGCAAGCGAGATCTGTGTATCATCGTCCAGATCCTTACAGATATCATGTGCAAGCCCGGTAAAATACCCTTTGTCGGGATCCTCTCCATAAATGTCGCACATCTTTCTTGCCGTTTCCGCCACACGCACAGAATGCTCATACCGCTCAGGCTTTTCGGCTGACTTCGCATACTCGCGGACTTTATTCAATATATCTCCAGTAAAACTCATATTACTTGTTGTCTTCCACCATATTCCTAATATACTTGAAAACAGAAGAAGGTACAAGATACCGTATGGTCCTTCCCTCTGAAATGCGGGTCCTTATCTCCGTTGAGCTTATGTCCAGCAGGGGATTCTTAAGGCTCACGGCATTTTTAAAAAGCTCTTCCCGTGAAATGTCAAAGTCTGCATCAAGCTCTGCATAGCCTTCCTTGGGCTTATTTGATTTTTCTGAATCCACATGTCCTTCCGGCCGCAGTGCCAGAATCAGCTCGCATTTCTCAGAAAGCTCCTTTGCCCTGTGCCACAGATGGAATCCCGGAAGAAGATCGTGACCCATGATAAGGCCTATTTTTCCTTCTAGCTGACCTGAATATTTTTCCTCAAGATAACAGATTGTGTCGTATGTATATGAGACTCCGCCACGGTCAATCTCACAGGATTCTGCCTCAAAACGCTCATCATCTGCACATGCAAGCCGTGTCATCTCAAGACGGTCTTTAGCCGAATATCCTCCGTTCAACTCCTTGTGCGGTGGAACAAAAGCCGGAACAAAAAGAACCCTGTCATACCCAAGCACTGAGCATACCTCATCTGCCAGAACAAGGTGTCCTACATGAATTGGATTGAATGAACCACCAAGAACCGCTATCCTCATATCTAATTCTCCGATCCAGGAAACTGCTCTTCCATGCTGCTGTCAACAGACCTTTCCGCCATAAAGCTAGATTTTTCTGAGGAAGAATTTCCTGCTGAATGATTTTTGCCGGGTGACTTGAGCCTCTCCATTTTCTGAACAAGGGAAACAATCTCTTTTCTTGCCTCGTCAATGTTTTTCCTCTGTGCCACCGAGACAGGGATTACCTTTGTATCCTTTTCTTCCGCATGAATGAGCTCAATTACCTCCTGGGCATGATCCATGGAACCCTCAATATCTATCTTGTTGCACAGGACAATCCTTGGCTTTTCCAGAAGGTCAGAGCTGAAATCGTTCAATTCCTTTAAGAGCTGGCTGTATGCCGTCTTGTAATTGGGGGCCGAACAGTCAATCATAAAGAGGAGGCATGCCGTTCTGGAAATGTGCTTTAGGAAACGGATTCCAAGACCTGCCCCCTGTGATGCACCTTCGATTATTCCAGGAATGTCCGCTATGATCAAGTCGCTTTCCGCATCAACATGAAGTACCCCCAGATTCGGAATCTTGGTCGTAAACGGATATGGGGCAATCTTTGGCCTTGCGTTTGTAAAGAGATCCAGCAGACTGGATTTTCCCGCATTTGGGAATCCCACAAGACCTACGTCCGCCATAATTGAAAGCTCAACCTTCAATACCCTTTCTTCTCCCGGTTTTCCCGGATGTGCATAGCGTGGAGCCTGATTCGTGCTTGATTTAAAATGAACGTTTCCCCAGCCGCCTTTTCCGCCCTCAAGAAAAACAAAGACCTCATCCTCACTGTCGGTTGCAAAATCGTGGATTACTTCTCCTGTCTCACTGTCCTTTAGTGTTGTACCAGGTGGAACTGGAATGACAACATCGTCGCCATCCTTTCCATAACGGTTCCAGCCCTGACCATCGCCGCCGTTTTTTGCCTTAAAAATCGGGTGATACCTGAGGTGTGCAAGAGTACGCAGGTTACGCTTTACGCAGAAAACGACATTACCGCCCCTGCCACCGTCACCGCCGTTGGGACCGCCATTGGGAATATATTTCTCGCGTCGGAATGAAATGCAGCCGTTGCCGCCTTTTCCAGAAATGACCGTAATGGTCGCCTCATCAGCAAACTGAATCATAAAATGCCTTCCGTTAAAAAAAAGACCCAGCATGAATGGTCACACTGGGCTCGCATAATGGTTAAGAAATAACTGGTACGAACTTAGTTCGCAGCTGCTACGGCTTCTACAGATACAACCTTGCGGTTCTTGCGTTCACCGTAAACTACTTTTCCGTCTGCAATTGCATAAAGGGTATCGTCTCCGCCCCTCTTTACATTGTCACCCGGATGGATGTGTGTTCCGCGCTGTCTAACCAGAACTGAACCTGCTGATACCAGTTCTCCGCCATATCTCTTTACGCCCAAACTCTTGGGATTTGAATCACGGCCGTTTTTTGCACCGCTACCACCTTTACTACGTCCCATTTTAATCCTCCGCTGAACTGAATCAGCCTAAATTATTCAATTTCTTCTCGCATCTGCACGTTGGCCGGATATTCAAGAGTCAGAT
>JAGADS010000211.1 GCA_017613485.1 Treponema sp. | reverse complement strand
TCAGATCCTACGACAGGAGCAATTGATACAGCTGCAGTTAACTGGAATGATAAAACCTATTATGTAGGTTTCGATGCTGCAGGTGGTGGAGCAGTTCAGGGAAAACTTATTACAGACTTCCTTGCAAGTGCAGATCCTGCTGTTATCGACCGTAACGGTGATGGAACAATCGGTTATGTTCTTTGCATCGGTGACGTAGGACACAATGACTCAAAGGCTCGTACAGAAGGTGTCCGTAAGGCTCTGGGAACATGGGCAGGTTCAACTGATCCTTCAGTAAATCAGGAAGGTTCTGTAAATGTCGGCGGAAAACAGTTCAAGGTAGTGGAGCTTGAAGCCAAGGCAATGACCGGTACAGACGGTTCAACATGGAATGCAAATGCTGCTACAGAAGCAATGGGCGGATGGGCAACAAAGTTTGACAAGGAAATCGATCTTGTTCTTTCAAATAACGATGGTATGGCAATGGGTTGTCTCCAGGCCTCAAACTATCCGGCAGGAGTTCCGATTTTCGGTTATGATGCAAATGCAGATGCTGTAGAGGCCATCGGTGCAGGCAAGCTTTTCGGAACAGTATCTCAGAACGTAGATGCTCAGGCAGCCGGTACACTTCAGGTTATCCGCAATCTTCTTGACGGTCTTACAGGCTCAGATGTCTATACAAAGGGCTTCTCAACTCCTGACCAGTACGGAAACAAGATTACACCAGAAGTTCAGTACAAGGCAGATCAGCGCGGTCTTTTTGCCCTTAACGGTCCGGTAGATCCATCAAACTGGAAGTCATACACAGAAGGCAACCGTGATTCTGGAATCAAGCAGACAACAGCAGAGAAGAAGAAGGTTCTCCTTACAATCTACAACTCAGCAGACAACTTCCTTTCTTCAAGCTATCTTCCTGCATTAAGATATTATGCACCTCTTATGGGAATTGATCTCACCGTAGTACAGGGTGACGGTCAGTCAGAAGCAAGCTGTCTTGATAAGTTTACAAACCTTGGTAATTTCGATGCCTATGCAGTCAACATGGTAAAGACAAACTCTGCCGCAGACTACACAGACAAACTGAAATACTAATCATCCGTCTCCTGGGATTTATTTTTCTTGGGCCTGTAGAAACTCGAAAAAAAAAAGTTTTTATAGGCCCGCTTTCTGATACCATAAGTTGAAAAACTGCTGTATAATGGGAATTATTATGAATGATACGGTGCTTGAAATAAAAAATCTGTCTAAGTCATTTGCGAAAAACACGGTTCTCAACGGCATTAATCTTTCCGTCAAAAAAGGCTCGGTAATGGGGCTTATGGGCGAGAACGGTGCCGGTAAATCAACAATGATGAAATGCCTCTTTGGTATTTACGCAAAGGATGAAGGTCAGATTTCCCTCCTCGGAAAACCGATTGATTTTAAGAGTCCAAAGGAAGCTCTGGAAAGCGGTATTGCAATGGTTCATCAGGAATTGAACCAGTGTCTTGATCGCACGGTTACAGACAATCTTTTCCTTGGCCGCTATCCGAAAAAATTCGGTGTCATTGATGAGGCAAAAATGGAGAAGGAAAGCAACAGGCTTTTTTCTTCCCTCAACATGAACATAAACTGCCGGACTGTGATGAGGACAATGTCGGTTTCCCAAAGGCAGATGGTGGAAATTGCAAAGGCTGTTTCTTATGATGCAAAGCTTATTGTTCTTGATGAGCCTACATCGTCTCTTACTGAAAACGAAATTAAAAAACTATTCTCCATCGTAAATGACTTGAAAGCCAAGGGAGTTTCCTTTGTTTACATCTCACACAAGATGGATGAGATCTTTGAAATCTGTGATGAAGTTTCGGTTCTCCGCGACGGAAACATGGTTTTGACAAAGGCAATAAATGATACGAACATGAATGAGCTTATCTCGGCAATGGTAGGACGTTCGCTGGATAAGCGTTTCCCGGATCTGGACAACACGCCGGGTGATATATATTTTGAAGTTAAAAATCTTACAACAAAGTACGAACCGATTCTCGAAGATATTTCTTTTGCCGTTCGAAAGGGAGAAATCTTCGGGCTTTATGGTCTTGTAGGTGCAGGTCGAAGTGAGCTTCTTGAGTCACTGTTTGGAGTACGCACTCTTGCATCAGGAGAGATAATTCTGGACGGAAAAACTCTCCGCTTTAAAAGCAGCAAGGATGCAATGGCACATAATTTTGCACTGGTTACGGAAGAGCGTAAATTGAACGGAATGTTCGGCAAGGATACAATCAAGTTCAACACTGTAATCACGAATCTTGAGGAATACAAAACCTACGGAATACTGTCTGAGCGTAAAATGGCAGAGGCGGCAACACGTGAGGTCAAGCAGATGAGGACAAAGTGCACCTCAATCGAAGAGAACATAACAGCTCTCTCCGGTGGTAATCAGCAGAAGGTCATTATCGGAAAATGGCTGGAACGCAAGCCTGATGTTTTCCTGATGGATGAGCCTACAAGAGGTATTGATGTCGGTGCAAAGTATGAGATCTACCAGCTGATTATCAAGATGGCAAAAGAAGGAAAAACGATTATCGTAGTTTCAAGTGAAATGCCTGAAATCCTCGGTATCACAAACCGCATTGCCGTCATGTCAAATCACCGTCTGGCAGGAATCGTAAATACAAAAGAAACCAATCAGGAAGAGCTTTTGCGTCTTTCAGCTAAATATCTATAAGGGGCAGTATATGGCAGATTTTAATGTGGAAATAGAACAGCTTCAGGCAGAGAGCCTTAAACAGCTGGAGAAGGACATTGCATCAAAAAGTGT
>JAGADS010000210.1 GCA_017613485.1 Treponema sp. | reverse complement strand
AAGCTCCAGGTTTTTCTTTACTTTTTTGTAAAGCCTTAGTTCACCTGTACCTGTTCCGCCACCTGCAAGCCTAAGGACTTTTCTGTTTCCATCAGGACACTCGTAGTCACGGAGGAACATTGCCTTCATGTCACAGTATACATCTATGTCAATTACATAACTTCGATTGGACACACTCACTGACCAGTGATATTTTACGCCATCCTCTTCATCCGGCATCTGAGAAAAATTGTAGTTAATATCATATCCATTTGCCTTAGCCGCATTAAAAACAATATCCTTGCCATTGAGTCCGAGCATTACGCTGAGGCTTGAATTGTATTCTCCCTGAACCACAAAACATGATTTTTCAAGCTGACGGCCGTTTATGATGCTTGTCATGTTCGATGAATGTAAGTGGAAAAAAGGAGTAGGAAGATCATGTCCCCAGATTTTATCAATATAGCCGAATGATTTTTCAGGAGTAACCGTGTATTCATGCAGGTTATAGACAATTTTTCCCTCAAACTCTGTATATGCACCGTTGACCGCCCATGAATACGAGCCTGTCTTTAAATCAGGACCGAATGCCAGCTTGCGGTTATAGCGGAGATTCCATGTTATTTTTCCTGAATGGGATAACAGTTCCGGCTGCTCATTTGCCTCTTCCTGAGTAACACTGACTGTTCCGTATGTGGAGCTTGTGGTAAGCGAGCAGTAATTGCTTTCATCACTTCCAACCTTAAAAAGAAGGTCGCTTTTTCCTATCTGAATCTGGCTTGAAGGGAAATATCCGTTTATCTGCCTGCCGTTGGTGGATAGAAAACCTGCCTTTACCATGACAAAAGACGGCTGAACCAATTCCTCTGATTTCAGTTTTTTTGCAGAAGCGGTACCGGCAAGAGCTGCATGCAAGTCTTCCTCAGAATTATTGACACGGCTCTTAAAACCAAGAACACATTCCTCGGGAGAAAGAAGCGGATTTACTACATAGAATTCAATAAAAAAAACACGCTCCTCACCACTTTCATTGTCCCGTCCAGTGGTTACAAGTCTCCAGCGGTCAAAGCCGTTTTTTCTGAGAGAACCTTTAAGCATGTAACGTTCAGTGGAAGTATTTTTTTGTGCGACCATATTCCCCACCAAATCATAAGGAGATGCTGTTGATTCTATCCCCTATATGATATTTCGGCAGGGTAATTGTGTTTATTTAAACATTTTCTGCAGGGTTTTGTTCAGGCCTTCTTTATCTGCCGGGAAGTTTTCATCAAGGAATTCAAAACATTCCTGTGCATTGCGCTGGACGTGCTCATACCAGATGGAATACAACTCCGGAAACTCAGAGCCCGGGAAAGGTGCCCCCTGAACGTCCGAAACAAGCTGTCGGATCATTCCTAAAAATCTTTCTGTATCAATTTTTTCCATATTCTAATCTCCATATTATTCCATCAAAACCAGTTCTCCGAACCAGTATCCATACTATACATTATATACCTAAATCAATAATTATTCCAGTATTTTGTTTGATTTTTGTAGAAATCATTTCTTTGCCACAAAGAATCACTGTCCTGCACCATTCTGGCCTGTTTTCGGCATTTTTTGAATAACGTCTGGCTGCCTTGCGTAAATCTTTACTATTCAACTCTAAAAGCCATTTGACACGCCTATCCTTGTCACGCTCAGAAATTCCGCTGATTTCCCTTAAAAAACCAATTGTTCCCCTTCCTGCCGGAGTTTTCGGGCACACCTCATCAGAATAGCAGCCAATTATAGCCTTTTCAACCGTATCCTCATCATAATCACAGTCATTCAAGTCTTTAAGTGTCTTATAAAACTGCTCCAGGGATTCAAACGGCTTGGGATCCCGGTATGTAGAAAACCTTGAGAACAATGCATCCGACACTTCCGTAAAATGCACACCATAGGCACCGCCTGTAGTCCTTATCTTATTCCACAGCTCAGTATTTGTCACGGAATGGGTAAAAACCATGTCCTCTACGCATCCCTTTGTTCCAAACGGCATACTCGGTATAATTGAATAGACATAGCCTACTGTTCCCGGTATCGGAATCACCTCATCGATAAAAAGATTACCGCTTTCAGTTCGTTTTGCGTTTTGTTTTTCTCCGCTCAGCTTTACCAAAGAATAAAATTCCCTGTCCCCGCACTGTCTTTTTTCCTGGAACGGTACTGCCTTTATTTTCTTTAAGAATTCAGGCAACAGTTTCTGTGACCTGGCAATTTCCTTTCCGTTTCCTGTGACATGAACAAGCACACCGCATTTTTTTATTTTCTTAAAAAGACTGTTCAATTTTTTTGATAATACGGCAGGATCTGTCTGCATCATCTCTGCTGATATTTTTACGGATGTAAGTCCCTCCCAGATTTCTGTCGCCGCATAATGACGGTTTACATGACATAATGTCCTGCATGATGCAAAGTGCTGTGCATAAGGTGAAATTGCCGAGGCAAGCGTATTATACTGTGCGTAGACCAGATCCCTGAGCCTTGCTGTATCAGAAAAATCAGTCTGGTTAATGCAATCCGCAACCAGATCAAATGCCTTGTCCAGAAGCTCCTCAACAACCTTGAACTCAACTATGAACAAATCACGCTCGACATATCTTTTCTGCTTTTTCTTTTCGTCAACTCCTGGGAAAATTGACCCGGCTCGCACATAGGATACAATACTTCCTGTAATCTGATCTGTAAGTGAAAGGGCCTTGTCCCACGAAAGTTTTCCCCAGCCTACCTGAGTAAGCCATTCAGACAGAGGAGACATGAGAGGATAATCTTTAGGAGAAAGGCTGTCAACAGGGAATGCAATCTTTACATAGACAATGCCGTTTGTCTCCTCTTTATTTGAAAGAAAATCTATTCCTGAAATCAAGCTATGCCTAGTCTTAATCGTATCCTTGTATAAATCAAGTTGTGATTTTGATATACGCGGAACACAGTTCTTTTCTTTTTGCGAGAGCTCTTTGTTCTGGGCACTGTGCATCTTCTCAAGCATGGATTCTGCTTTTTCTTTCCCCAGCTCGCTTAGTTTTTTCTGAATATTAAGCTTTTCCCTTTCATTCCTGTCTTTTGTCCATTTTGCAGAAGGAGTAACGGTTACAAGAGATGTTTTTTTGTTGTAAAGGAAATACTCATCTATCAGGCTTGAGATATATTTTAGATCAGCTTGAATTCTTTCCTTGAGTTTCTCTGTCTCGCTCCTGAATAAAATCAAATCCCATGGGTTCCCACCGTACCTCCAAGAACGAAGCACACGCCTGAGTAATGTAAGCGAATAAGGACCTCCAAAGCGGCATTTTTCCCTATTGGCAATCTCAAACCTCATGAATATCCTGTCAAGTTCAGATTTTTCAAGTCCATTCTGGCTTATTTCTTTTAGAGTATCATAAACCACTTTGCGAACTTTCTCTGCATTTTTCTTTTCCACACCCCGAAGCCCACAGCACACAGTACAATGCTCCTGAGAGAATGAAGTTCCTGTCTGGGGAGCAACATCTTCTCCAAGCTTGGAAGCCATAAGGTT
>JAGADS010000020.1 GCA_017613485.1 Treponema sp. | reverse complement strand
CATTTTAACTTATATTAAGATGGGGCCACGTAAAGGGCTCCTTTTTTGTTATTAGAGGGCGGACTGAATCCGCAGGGGTTTTTGTTGAATTATACTTCGACTGACACAATTCCATATTTTAAGGAATGTGACGCAGCTGCAAAAAAACTGGGTTATATTCTTGTCGAACTTCAGGTTGTTCCGCAGAAAGGAAATTATCATATTTCTGCAGTCATAGCATCATCAGATTCAAAAACAGATATCGGTGTATCGGACTGTGCAAAAGTTCACCGTGCACTACAGGATCTTTTGATTACGCTCTTGGAAACTGATGAAGATTCAGTTTACATGGAAGTAAGTTCTCCCGGTATGGAGCGCAACATAAAGAATGCTGCCGAATTCTCATTTTTTAAAGGCAGGGAAATCCGTGTGTGGGACAAAACAAAGAATGACTGGGTGCCAGGGATGATACATGATTCTGATGAACAGTCATTGACGTTGGAAACAGAGGGCGGCGAGTTATTAAACGTTGCCTATGAAAATATAGCAAAAGCAAAATTTATTCATTTATAGGGAGGCTTGATATGTCAGAAATGGCAAATGCAATCCGTGAACTGGTAGAAACTAAGGGTATCAGTGAGGATTCAGTCAGGCAGACAATTGAAAATGCGATTAAGGCGGCTTACAAACGTTCATATGGAACGGCCGACAACTGCATCGTGAAATTCGCAGACGACATGTCTGATGTTTTTGTTTATTCACGCAAGACTATTGTTGACGGTGTATATGATCCGTCACAGGAAATTGAACTTGAAGAAGCACTTGAGTACAGTCCTGATTGTGAGGTTGGTGATGAGATTGATATTCCGATCGATCCAAAGACATTTGACCGCACTGCAGTTTCAACAGGAAAGCAGACAGCACATCAGGCATTCAGTGAAAACTCCAAGGACAATCTGTACAATGAGTACAAGGATAAGGTTGGACAGATCATCATCGGTTACTATCAGAGGGAACACAACGGCAACATCTATGTTGATCTTGGAAAGGTAGAGGGTGTAATGCCAGCGAAATTCCAGAGCCCCCGTGAGGTTTACGACAAAAGTAATAACAGGATTAAGGCACTTATCGTTGACATAAAGAAAACATCATCAGGAATTCAGCTTGTATTGAGCCGCTCTGATCCAAAGCTTGTTGAAAAGATTATTGAGCTTGATGTTCCGGAAATCGGTGACGGTACTGTCGGAATCCACAAGGTTGTGCGCGAGGCAGGATACAGGACAAAGGTTGCGGTTTATTCAAATAAGCTTGATGTAGATCCTGTCGGTGCATGTGTAGGCCTTAAGGGAACAAGAATCCAGAGTGTGATTCAGGAACTTGAGGGCGAGAAGATTGACGTTTTGCGTTATGATGATGATCCTCATGTATTCATCAAGAATGCACTTTCTCCAGCGGAAGTCAAGCAGGTTGTCATACTTGATGCAGATAAAAAGGAAGCCCTTGCAATTGTACCTGACAGTCAGTTCTCCCTTGCCATCGGTAAGCAGGGACAGAACGTTCGTCTTGCCAACAGGCTCTGTGACTGGAATATCGACGTCAAGACAGAGGAACAGGCTGCGGAAATGGACTTCTCAGAGATTGATACAAGAAAAGCGGCTGAATCTCTCTTCCAGGACAACCAGGATGAATATGAGGAAATTTCAACAGTATCACAGCTTCCAGGTGTTGATCAGAGGGTTGCGCAGATTCTTAAGGATGCGGGCATAGATGACATCGAAGACTTTATTGAGGCTGTTGACAGCGGTTCCGTAAAGAATATTGAAGGAATATCTGAAAGTGATATAGAAGCCGTGAACACAATAATCAGCGAAAATGTTCAGTTTGAAGAAGAGGAAGCTGAGGAAAGTTCCGGTGCGGCAGAAAACTTACAGGAAGAAGAGGAAGAATACTTCTGTCCTGAATGTGGCGGAAAGATAACGCTGGATATGACTCATTGTCCTAATTGTGGCGTTGAATTAGTATTTGAGGAAAACTAAGGAAAAAGATTGTATGGCGGATGAATCAGAAAAAAAGCCTGGTGCTGTGCTGATAAAAAAATCAGACAGTCAGAATGCACAGACAGCTCAAACATCTCAGACTGCTCAGCCTAAGAAAAAGGTTGTGGTTGTAAAGAGAAAAACATCTTCTGCTGCGGGTCAAAAAGAGCCTAAGAAAGACATTCATGTCGTGGCAAAAAAATTGCCTGAGTCATCCGCTAAGACAGAGGAAAATGCATCTCCAGCAAAAGCCTCGGGAACAAAAGCTGCCGAGACTGCTCCGGCACCTGTAGAAAAGAATGCAGATTCTCCCATTGTAAAACAAAGGGAATCAACTTTCGAGCTTAATTCAACAAGACCAAACGTAAAGGCCGGAAACCTTAGCGGAAACCCAAAGAACCGCTATGGAAACAGACGTGACGGTAACGGATTCACTGGAGCACAGGCACGCGAGGGATATCAGAATCGCGAAAGGGAAAATCGCGGTGCATTCGGCTCTCGTCAGGGTAACGGTGCTCAGAGGGGTAATTTCCAAGGTGGACAGCGTCAGGGCGGTTTTGCTGGAGGACAGCGCGGAAACAGTCAGGGCGGTCAGCGTCAGGGTGGCTTTGCTGGAGGACAGCGCGGTAATTTCTCTGGTGGACAGGGAAGAGCAGGTGCCGGACAGGGTAGACCTGGATTCAATCAGAGACCGGGTGCTCCTGTGTCACGTCTTCCGTTTGGAGCGGCAAAAGGCGGATTCAATGATGCTCCTGCTATTTCAGGAAACAAGACCCCTGCCAAAAAGCAGTTTAAGGGTAAAAAGCAGGTCTACAACAGAAAAGATCAGGAGATGGCATTTGATGAGGAAGAGCTCTATCAGAACAAGAAGAAAGAGACAACTCCTGTAAATGCCGTTCCAGAAAAGATAGATATCATGGAGACCATCACAGTGGCGGATCTGGCAAAGAAGATGAACCTCAAGGCCAGTGAAATCATAGCCAAGCTGATGAAAGAAGGCATGATGGTAACCATAAACCAGAGCATTGATGCTGATACAGCGGAAATCATTGCATCTGAATACAACTGTCAGGTTCACCGCATATCACTTTATGAGGAAACGGTTATCGAAAGTGACGAGGGAAGCTCAGAGGGTGAGCAGATCAGACCTCCGATTGTCACTGTCATGGGTCACGTTGACCACGGTAAGACTAAGACTCTTGATGCCATCCGCAATACAAACGTTGTTGCAGGAGAAGCCGGCGGTATTACACAGAAAATCGGTGCATATCAGGTAACGACTCCAAAGGGTGTGATTACATTCCTTGATACTCCGGGACATGAGGCATTCACTATGATGCGTGCCCGCGGTGCCCAGATTACAGATATCGTTGTTCTTGTCGTTGCAGCAGATGACGGTGTCATGCCTCAGACACTTGAGGCAATCAACCATGCAAAGGATGCTAAGGTTCCGATTATTGTTGCAGTCAACAAAATCGATAAGCCTGAGGCAAATCCAGAGCGTGTAATGACTCAGCTTTCTGAGCTTGGACTTACCCCGGAAGCATGGGGCGGTGACACTCAGTATGTAAATATCTCCGCATTAAAGCGTGAGGGTATTGATGACCTTCTTGATGCAATACTTATACAGGCAGAGATGCTTGAACTCAAGGCTCAGTATGACTGCCGTGCCGAAGGTAAGGTTATTGAAAGCCGTGTAGACCAGGGACGTGGTGTTGTTGCATCAGTTGTAGTTGAGCGCGGTACATTGAGGACAGGAGATCCTTTCGTAGCTGGTATTTACTCTGGCCGTGTCCGTGCAATGTTTGACGACAGGGGAAACAAAATCAAGGAAGCCTCTCCGTCAGTTCCTGTTGAGGTTCTTGGTATTGAGAACATGCCTAACGCTGGTGATCCGTTCCAGGTTACAGAGACAGAAAAAGATGCACGTGCATTTGCCGCAAAGAGACAGGAGCTCAAGAGGTTTGAGGATGCCAAGGCATTCAAGAAGGTTACTCTTGACAACCTCTATTCAACAATTGAGCAGAAGGAAATCAAGGAATTCAAGGTCATCATCAAGGCAGACCTTCAGGGTTCAGCAGAGGCACTCAAGACATCCCTTGAAAAACTTTCCACAAAGGATATCAGGCTTTCTGTCATTCACTCAAGTGCGGGTGCAATCAACGAAAGCGACGTTTCACTTGCCGCAGCAGATGACAATGCCATCATCATCGGATTCAACGTCCGCCCGACTCCAAAGGCAAAAGCCCTGGCAGATCAGGAAAAGGTCGAGATCCGCAAGTACAACATCATCTACAAGTGTGTCGAGGAAATCACTGCCGCCATGGAAGGTATGCTTCAGCCGGATACAAAAGAAGAGATCACCGGTATGCTCGAGGTACGCAATACATTCAAGGTGCCGAAGATCGGTGTCATTGCAGGTTGTTACGTTACGGACGGTATCATCAAGAAGACAAGCAGCGTAAACGTTATCCGCGACGGTGTTGTCAAATATACAGGTAAAATCGCATCTCTCAAGCGCTTCAAGGAAGATGCCAAGGAAGTCAAGTACGGCTACGAATGTGGTGTCGGAATTGAGAACTGGCAGGATCTTCAGATTGGTGATCAGCTTGAGGTATTCGAATTTGTTGAGGTTGCAAGAAAACTCGGACAGACTCTTGTTGACGAGAAGGCAGAGATGGAAAAGAGAAATGCAGCCCAGAATGCAGAGAACAATGCGGAGGCACAGGAATAGAAGATGGGACAGTACAGGCTCCAGCGTTTGGGCGAGCAGCTCCGTGAGGAAATCGCCACAATGCTTATGACAGGTCAGATAAAGGATCCCAGGGTAAGCGGCTTTCTGTCGATAAATCGCGTGGAAGTTGCAGGGGATCTTGCCTATGCCAAGGTATATGTCTCTTCTTTTATGGATGACAACTCCGTAAAGCTGGGTGTAAAGGGCCTGCAGAATGCGGCAGGATACATTCAGTCAACAATAGCTAAAAAACTTTCAATCTATAAATTCCCGAAGCTTACCTTTATTGCGGATTTCAGCATGAAGGAAGGCTACAAGATGGTTCAGACATTAAAGGAATTGGAAAAACAGGATGAAGAAAACAAGCAGGAATCCTAAGTCTTCCATATCCGGGATAATGCCTTATACAAAAACTCCCGGCCTTACCAGTTTTTCATCATTATGGAGCATAAAGCACGCACTCAATACGGATAAGGTCGGTCACACGGGAACACTTGATTCCTTTGCAGAGGGGCTTCTTGTTGTATTGACGGGAAGCCTTACGCATCTTGTTCCTCACATAACTGAATTCACCAAGACCTATCAGGCAGTTGTCTGCTTTGGAAAGGAAACAGACACTCTTGATCCTACTGGAACATTCATAAAAACCTCAAAGGCACCTGATAAAGACAGCCTGAAAAACATAATTCCATCATTTACAGGAGCATTGCTTCAGATTCCTCCTGTTTACAGTGCCATACATGTTGATGGAAGAAGGGCCTCAAACGCTGCAAGGGGTGGACAGGAAGTAAAGCTTGAAAGCAGGCAGATTTTTATCTATGACCTTTCTTTGCAGGATTTTAAGGAAGCAGGTGATGAGGATCCATGCTCCTATGCACTTCTTGAGATAACCTGTTCAAAGGGAACTTATATCAGGGCATTGGCTCGTGACATGGCAAAGGCTCTTGGTTCATGCGCATATCTCTGTGCATTACGGCGTACAAAAGTCGGACCTTTTAAACTTGAGGATGCGGCCTGTTATTCAAGTTTGAAACCATTTACTATTGAAAACGGAATTAAGAATGCGGAATTTTTCGTAGAGCGGAAAAAGCTTTATGATAAGGAAAAACCGGAGAAAAAATATATCACCGACAGTGACGAGACTGTTGCAGACATACAGAGCCATCTTTTGACCTTTACCCCGGAAATTGCGGCTTTATGCGGATTCAGGTCTGATGAGCTTAAGGCGGAATACGAGTCAAGCTATCTTAATGGCAGACCTCTTAAGACAAAGATGTTCAGCTGGATTCATAATCCTTCTCAGCAAGAGAAATCACCGTTTTTCAATGAAAAGGAAATTGCGGTTTTCTATAATGACGGTTCTTTTGCCGGGATGATGGTACAGGATGATTTTAAGCTCTCTTATGGCTTTGTCGTTCCGAAAGAAAAGGCAGGCAGTAAAATGAAGGTCTTTTCTTGGAAGCAGATTATGGACGGTGCTTTCCCGGTTGAATGGATTAAAAAGGGAACAGCAATATCTGTCGGAAGCTTTGACGGTTTTCATGCAGGTCACCAGAAACTTCTGGATGAAATCAAGTCGGCAGACGGTCTGGTTCCGGGAATAGTCACGTTCAAGTCATCATACAGGGCCTCTGAGGACGGCTATGAGGGCGATATCATTACAAGTGCCCAGAAAATCGAGTATCTGGAAAATAAAAACCTTTCTTTTGCCATACTGATTGACTTTTCTCCCGAATTCAGTAGAATAGACGGTGATACTTTTGTGGACTTATTATGTTCAGGATGCGGTCTTTCTCTTTTGGTGGAAGGGGCAGATTTCCGTTGCGGATACAAGGGTGCAATGGATATAAGGCATCTTAAAACAGCCTCAAAGTCAAAAGGCTTTTCCGTTAAGGTAGTCGATGATGTCACGGTAGAAGGCTTTCGTGTAAGTTCAAGCCGTGTACGGGAGGCACTAAAGGTCTCTGATTTTGTTTTGGCTCAAAAGTTTCTGCTAAGACCTTTTTCTTATGATGCAAGAGGTTTAAGCTTTAGACAAGGTTCTTCAAATCCAGATGGAATGGACTGGTTTGACGGGCAAAGGATTACAAGGCAGATTCTTCCAAAGGACGGCTCTTATGATGTTGCCGTTCATTATGAGGAGATGGTTCTTCATACAACCTGTATGATACGGAACGAAATATTATCCCTGCTTTTACCCACACAGAATGTGGCTGATAAAGTAAGGGAAATACAGTTTATCGGGCAACGCTAATGTTGTTTTGCAATTCCGGGAGTAAGAGATTGCCCTCGGGTTTACTTTTCAACATGGTAATAAAATCAAGGAGTAAGTTATGGCACTTACAAAAGAAACAACGACGTCAATCGTCAGCAAGTTCGGTGCAAACGCAAATGACACCGGCAACACAAGGGTTCAGATTGCACTTCTTTCTGAACGCATCAAGGAACTCACTGCACACTGCAAGGCTTTCCCGAAAGACACAACAGCTTCCCGTGGTTTGCTCAAGGCAGTAGGTCAGAGGCGCAAGATGCTTAAATACATGCAGCGCACCAACCTTGAAGGATACCGCAGCCTCATCAAAGAGCTTGGAATCCGCAAGTAAGTTTTCGGACGGCAGACTGTTCAGTAAAATCAGGACAGTATGCCGTTTGTTTTTTATGGTATCGTATTATTACGGTTCTGGACGACCGGCCGTTCAAACGGTTTGTCCTAGGAGAAAAATACTCAAAAGAAGGAAATGATGGTAGAAAGAGTAACAAAAATGATCGGCGGTACAGAGCTGATCCTTGAGACAGGAAAAATCGGTAAACAGGCAAACGGATGCGTTTATGCACAGTTTGGTGGAACTGCAATTATTGCGACAGTTTGTGCATCAAGCGAGGCAAAGGAAGGACTTGATTTTGTTCCTGTAACAGTTGACTACAACGAGAAATTTTATGCAGCCGGAAAAATTCCGGGTGGTTTTGTAAAGAGGGAAGGTCGCCCGAAAGATAAGGAAATCCTTGTCAGCCGTCTTATTGACCGTCCTATGAGGCCCTTGTTCTATCCTGAATTTGGACGTGAGCTTCAGATTGTACCAACCTGTGTATCTGTAGACGGTGTTAATCCTCCGGATATTCTTGCTGTTATCGCGGCATCTGCAGCTGTAACAATAAGTGACATTCCGTTCCAGGGACCAGTAGCCGGTGTACGCGTAATCTACTCAAACGGTGAGTATATACTTAACCCGACATACAGTCAGATTGAAAAGGCAGAGCTTGAGATTGTCGTTGCCGGAACCAAAGATGGTTTTACCATGGTAGAAGGTGGAGCAAGCGAGGCAACAGAGGAAATCATGCTTGGAGCACTTGAGAAGGCACAGGGATTTATCCGCGACATGTGTATTCTTCAGGAAGAGCTCAAGGCAAAATGTGGAAAGGAGAAACTTCCGCTTGTTCCTTCAACAGCAGTTCTTGAAAATAAGGAAGCCATCGAAGCCGAGGCAAAGCCACTTATGCTTGAGGCATGTTTCCAGAAGGGAAAACAGACACGTGGTGATGCCGTTCATGATGTAAAGGCAAAGATTGCAGAAAAATATGCAGATCAGCTTGAGGATGAGACACAGAAGAAATTGTTTGACTCTCTCTTTGACGACATTCAGTACAGGCTCTTGCGCCAGAGCATCCTGGAGAAGGGCGTACGTATTGACGGCCGTGGAACAGAGGAAATCCGTCCTATAACATGCGAGATCAACGTTTTACCACGTCCACATGGAAGTGCATTGTTTACACGTGGAGAAACTCAGTCATTGGCTGTTACCACACTCGGTACTGCAATGGACGAGCAGGTATACGACGACATCGAGGGTGACCGCAGCGAAAACTTCATCCTGCACTACAACTTCCCGCCATATTCTGTTGGTGAGGTTGGAAAGCTTACAACAGGACGCCGCGAGATCGGACATGGTAACCTTGCACGCCGCTCACTTGCACCGATGATTCCTTCAAGAGAGGAATTCCCATATACAATCCGTGTTGTTTCTGAGATCATGGAATCAAACGGTTCATCTTCACAGGCCTCTACATGTGGTGGATGTCTTTCACTTCTTGCCGCCGGTGTTCCAATGAAGAAGATGGTTGCAGGTATTGCAATGGGACTCATCACAGAAGGTGATGAACAGAATCCATACAAGAAATATGCAATTCTTTCTGATATTCTTGGAGAGGAAGATCACCTTGGAGACATGGACTTTAAGGTAGCAGGTACCCGCGACGGTATTACAGGCTTCCAGATGGACATCAAGATTGCTGGTGTTTCAATGGACATCATGCGCAAGGCTCTTGCACAGGCAAAGGCTGGACGCAACCACATCCTCGACATCATGGAAAAGTGCATCAACAAGCCTCAGGAAATCTCTGCATTTGCACCAAAGATTGACACGCTCAAGATTCCTGTAGATAAAATCGGAGCACTCATCGGCCCTGGTGGAAAGAACGTAAAGGCACTTTGCGCACAGTATGGCGTTACAATCAACACAGAAGACGATGGAACCGTTACAATTTACGGAAAGACAGGCTCTTCAACTGATGCCGCCAAGAAAGCCGTAAAGGCAATCTGTGAGAATCCTGAGCCAGGTACAATCTACAACGGTACCGTAAAGAGAATCATGGATTTCGGTGCGTTTGTGGAAATCCTCCCGGGAAAAGAAGGCCTCTGCCACATTTCTAAGCTTTCACGCCAGAGGGTAGAGAAGGTTACCGATGTTCTCAAGGAAGGTCAGGTTATTCCTGTAAAGCTTCTTGACGTTGACAAGGTGGGTCACTTGAACCTGTCTTATATCGACGCTCTTGAAGAACAGGCAAAAAAATAAACTGTATTCTTTGAATCAATAATTTATTTACAACGGCATATTGTCTTTATGACTCCATTATAATGGCAGTATGCCGCTCTTGTTTTAAAAGATGGGAAATAAAACAGTACTTAAAAACAATGTTGTCCTCGTAAGTGAATACATGCCCCATTCACATAATGCCGCCATTGGATTCATGTTTTCAGTAGGCTCAAGGCATGAAAAGGAAACGGAGCGGGGAATCAGTCATTTTTGCGAACACATGCTCTTTAAGGGAACTTCATCAAGAAAACGAAGGGACATTGTCTTTGCTTTTGACAAGATGGGAGGACTTGTAAACGCCTTTACAGAAAGGGATGACGTGTTCATGTATTCTGTTTTACCTTCAAGTCCTGAAAATATAAGCACCGCAGTTGAAATCCTTTGCGACATG
>JAGADS010000209.1 GCA_017613485.1 Treponema sp. | reverse complement strand
GGAAGGGGGATGTAAACAAGGCAAGGGAATGGCTTCTGGAAAAATTCAATTATCCCAAGGATGCAATGATTCCTCTTGAACTGAGCAGAAAATATATCGACGAAATGGATGAAAAGACTCAGGCTCTTATGCAGGAAAAGGACATACAGCTGACGCTTTTTGTGAGCAGAAAACCAGGATGCGGCTCATTGATCCTGGAGCTGCTTTGTGAAAGACTAAAGTCAGAGGGATGGAAAAATCTTTATCTGTGGACTGACTGCGACTGCAACTGGGAATGGTATGAAAAGCACGGATTCACTCTCGTTCAAAAAGACACATACGAGCCTTTCAGTAACGAGAACGAAAAGTACTTAACATACATTTTTCAAAAAGCGTTTTGATTCTTTATAAATTCCACCCTTGATATCTGTTCTTTTGATACTCCCGTGTGAACTTTGCAATCTGCATCATCTTTGCCTTGCCCCATTCGTTTTCCTGATGAAGCTGCTGATACGTTGCCCATCGTTCCTCGCTGAGTGTACCGTCTTTAAGTGCCGCAAGAACTGCACATCCAGGTTCGTTTGTGTGGGAGCAGTCGTTGAACTTGCATTGATCAAAAAGTCCTACAACATCAGAAAATGTCTCGTCAATTCCATCCTCCATGTCGAGTACACCGATTTCACGTAAGCCCGGAGTGTCCATGATCCATGTTCCGTTTTGCAGCCTGAACAGCTCGCGGTAGGTTGTGGTGTGCCTGCCTTTTCCATCTGAATCCCGGATGTGATTTACCTTCATCAATTCACCACCATTCAATGTGTTGAGCAATGTTGATTTACCGACACCCGATGAACCGACTATTGCAATTGTCCTGTCCTTCTGTAGATAAGGCTTAAGGTTTTCAATTCCATAGCCTGTCAGTGAACTGATTGCAATTACATCTGCCTTGTCGCAGACCGCTTTTGTAATTTCCACTTTAAGCTCGACATCATCACACAAGTCAGCCTTGGACAAAATCACTACAGGCTTTGCCCCAGTGTTCAATGTGATTGACACATAGCGTGCAATTCTGTTTTCACTGTAATCCTGATTGAGTGATGTGACGATGAAGACATAATCAAAGTTTGCGACGATGGTTTCCTCAAGAAGATTCTTTACAAAAGCTTCCGAATGACCGCTTCTGTTCGGGCGCTTGAATGCAGTTTTACGTGGCAGCACCTCATCAATCAGGGCATCGCCATATTCATTTGTAATCACCTTAACATAGTCACCGACAACCGGCGGTTCCAGCTTGAGATTGTAGAATTTTCCCTTTAATTTACCTGTGAATTCATTTTCTGAATTTACAAGTCCGTCCTCGCCACAAGGCAAAAGAGTAAATGAGTTTTTCTGCACACATGATACACGTGCAGTAATTGTGTTATTAGTTTTCAATTTGAGTTTTCCTAAAAGCAAGAATAATAAAAGATTTTACCCCGAATATGTCTCGGAATCTTTTAGTCGATACAGCTCCGCTTTTAGTTGAAAGAAGCGGAGGTCAAAGCGCTAAACAATGCAATCATAAATTTATCACAACCTCCTGTTATTAAAGTTTAATTGAAATCACAATATCACATTCTATAATAATATGCAATAACCCTGTGGATTTTTTTCCTCACTATTTCATTTAAATTTTCCGCTTAAATGTTTCTATAAAAATCAAAAACGTGGTATAATGTTAATGCTATGAACAAACCCAGGAAAAAGCATTCTTCACGAAAGAACAAACGCTCACAGAAAATTACAAAACTGGGACAAGTTTTTTACCTTACCTGTTCCAATTTTCTCGGAAACAATCTTTGGGAAAGTGCCTCTGCCTGTTCTTTTGGTTTTATTTTTTCTTTTGTTCCCCTTGCTCTGATTATTTTTACAATCCTTGTAGGAATACTTCGTGTAAACCCTGCTCTTCTTGAATATCTAAATGCCTTTTCAACTGAAATTGAAACTATTGTTGACATCAAGCCTTTTATCGACAACATCATTAACAAGCGTAACTTTCATATTGTTGATGTTTTCCTTGCTGTTTGGATTATCTGGATGGCAAGAAAAATGTTCCTTTCTATAGTCCGTGCCATGAATAAAATTTTTAATTCAAAGACAAAGCATCGGGGTATTTTAAATCAAGCTCTTATGCTGATTTCTGAATTTATCCTTGTTATTTTAATTGCCGCCATCATCATTTTCATCTTTGGTTTTAATCAGTTGGTTTCATTAAGTTTTTTTGAACCGCTCAAGAATTTCCTCCCATCAATTGTCAATCAAAGCTCAAATACCATTGTTTCTCTGGTAATTTATTTTGTGATTTTCATTTTTACCTTTTTCGCATACAGAGTTATCTCTGGAACAAAACCACCTCTATGGCTCTGCTTTATATGTGGACTTCTTGATTCCATCTGCTTTTATTTTATTTCTGTATGGGTATCGGAATTCATGAATCTTACAAACTACAACATCGTCTATGGAACAATCAGTACTATCATTATTCTGATGTTGAAAGTCTACTTATTCTTTACATTCTTTCTTTTCTTTGCACAGATGATTTATGTAATACAGAATTTCCAGCTGCTTCTTGAATGTGAGGTTTATCTTATGCCATCAAGCGAAAAAAAAGGCTGGCTTCTTTCCATGCGCAGAATTCTTTTTGTGAATCCTGCCTCTCTCAAAACTGCAACAAATGCAAAATCATTTATTGATGGTGAAGTAATATTTGAAGCAGGTCAAAAAGCAGATTCAGTTTATTATATCCGCAAAGGCATTATACGGGAAGAAATCGGTGATGAATTTATTGAACATGAAAAAGGATCTTTTGTAGGTGACACACTCTGTCTTCTTGATGAAAATTTCAGGGGCAAAGGAACAGCTGTTGGAGACTGCAAGGTTTTGGTTTTTACAGCCCAGGAGTTCAAGTCTTTTATGGGAAAATCACCACAGGCCGCATCAAAAGCATTATCAAAAATGACAGAACGTTAATTCTTCCTCAATGGCATCAAGCGGATGTTGCCACTTGTCTTTGGAAGCGGTATCCTGAATTTTTGTGCAAGGGCAGGACCGCAAGCAGCAGAGCCGACTCCAGCCATTGCAAAGTCAACGCACAGGATATTGTACTCACTTTTCTCAAGCTCAAAATTATGTTTTTTTGCTGAAAGCTCTTCCTGAGTGTATTCCGATGCATTGAATGAAAAACCTTTTGGATTTTCAAATTGAATTCCATTTTGCAAACCGTATGCCTTCATCCATGTACAGCCGCAATGTGAGCCGTTTTCCTGTGGCCTTATATAATCCTCGTGCATGTCAGATATTCGTGAATTGAAATTTCCTATGTATGAAGCCTGATGCTTGTCGATGTAACTTTCGTATGGACCGTATCCAAAATATTCAACAGTATCAATATGTTTTGGAACAAAGAATCTAAGCCCGAATCGTGGAAGCAAATCAACTTTATTGGAGAATTCAGCATCGCATTTTATCTCCAGGGCACCGCTTCCGTCTATCACATATTCTGCATTCAATTTTGCAAACGGCTGATCCCTTAGCCATCCGAATGACTCTGAGACATGTATCACCGCTTTACCGTCTTCTTCCTTGAGCGATGTCTCATATACCTTTACAGTATAATTATTCAAATGAGCGCTGTACCAGTCGTCCTTCATCCTATCGTTGTCGATTGGGGCACGGAAAAAATTATATTCCACAGGTTTTGAAATTATGTTTTCCCCTCCGACGTTTATCCCGTCAAACTGTGCAGTACGCCTGTTGAATATGTATGATATTTCTCCGGCTTGAATCTTGAAGTATAAGGCTGACTCAATGCAGGCAGATATCTTTCCTTTTGTTTCTTGAATCTGCTTTTGTGTCTCATGGATTTTCAGCTGATCAAAGCAGACTTCATCTCCGTCTTTAAAGACACTGTAATTATTCTTTGCTAAAAAAATAAAGCGTATAAAAGTATCTGTATCAAAATCACCGGCTGCCTCAGGAACAGATATTTCCGTTTCTCCCATAGGTGGAACAGAAAAATCAAGCCTGCCATTTGAAAGAATTTTTCCGTCACAGCTAAGCTCGTATCTGCATTCAAGATAATCTCCGGCATTTATAAAACGCAATAAGCTTTTAATCTTGAATTGTCCGCTCTTGTTTCCTTTTTCCACACGAACAGGCCTGTATACTTGCTTTGCCTCCAGAAGTCCTGTGTGAGGAATTCTATCGGGATAACACAGTGCGTCCATGCAGAAATTGGAATCATGTTTTTCTTCTCCGCTGTCACCGCCATATCCATATTTAATGCGGCCATCATCCGTCTTACCGAGTATCACCGCGTGATCTGCCCACTCCCAGATAAGGCCTCCGCAAATCCTGTCGCTTTCCATAAAGAGATTGTGATAATCCTCAAGATCTCCCGGTCCATTACCCATTGCATGACAATACTCGCATAGAATGAAAGGCCTCTTTTCATCTTGCCTTGTCAAGAATTTCCTGACATCATCGGGGTGAGTATACATCTCGGAGACAAAATCAAGGTCTTCATCAGAAATATCATCCAGACGGTATGTGCTTTCGTAATGAACAGGTCTTGTGCTGTCCAGAGATTTTACAAGTCTTGCACCGTCACGAAGATTCTCGCCATATCCGCTTTCGTTTCCCAG
>JAGADS010000208.1 GCA_017613485.1 Treponema sp. | reverse complement strand
CTATAAGTTTATAAATGCGGTTCTGGACAATATCAGGAAAGAGAAAGAAAGTTGAATATTAAAAAGAAAAGTAAATCAGGATTACATACGCTTTTAAGACCACTGATGCTAATTGCGGCCTCGGTGGTTTTGTCATGTCTGGCACTTTCGTGTACTACCCATTCAGAGGGAGGATCCATTACTTCACTTCTGGACATGGCGGATCAGGCTATTTCAATCGGGGATACTAAACAGGCACTTGGTTACCTTAATCAGGCATCAAAGCAGGCAGGCACAACTCTGGACCGTCTTGGTGTCTTTAAGCGCTACGAGACCCTTGGCGATTCGAATCTTGCGGAGAAAACACTCAAAAAGGCAATTAAAAAAGACCGTTCTTCAATTGAGCTGATTGCCGTATATTCAAATTTCCTGCTTAATCAGGGAAGATTTAAAGAGGCACTGAAAAAATCAAAGAGCCTTTCAGGAACAAAATACGGATCTATATATGCGGAAGCTGTATTCAGGAGAGCAATAAACGAACACCTCAGTGCAAACGAGATTTTCGGTGGAAGGGCAAGCAAAGAAGACAAGGAATGGAAAAAAGATTCCTCCAGATTCAACGAGATTTTCTATGACAGCAGGTTTGCCACAGTATATCAGGATGCATTCAGAGGATCTAAAAGGCCAAAATGGAACTGGAATGCTGCTGTTCTTGACATGAGGGCAGGAAACTACGGTTCGGCAGCCGCCAAATATCCCTCCACGCTGGAAGATGCAAAGGATTCGCTTTTCTGGGCACTTGTCATGTTCGACTGCGGACGCTATGCAGAAAGCCTTGAGGCACTTAACGCACATGCCCCGGACTTTAATGACCTTGCAACCAGCCTTGAGTTCATGGCTCTGAAATCCGACAACCAGTACATTCTGGGCATGGACAGTGATTCAGAAAAGACAAGGGATGAGATTCTTGCTCAGATAAAGGGAAAAGAAGACAAAGTTAAAAACTCCAAGATACTCCCGATTCTCTATGTAAACAGTGCTCTTTATTCACGCACAACCGATGACCACGTTACAGAATACGACAGGCTCCATGATCTTGTAACCCGTTTCCCGGACTACAGGCCTGGTCTTGCCGCCTATGGAGAATTTGCAATCCAGCAGATGCGCCGTCCTCCGGATGACAAAATGACAGCACACATCAGGGCATCGGGACTTGCAACCATAAAAATGGAGAAGGAAAACTCTATACCCGACATTACTGTTCAGGATGCAATAGTTCTCATTCAGGCCGCAAAGGAGAAAAATCCGTCGGCAGATTTAATCGTCCTTCAGGAAATACTTGAGGCAGAAGCCGCTTCTCTTACGGAACCCGCCCAAAGAGCCGCAAGAGTATGGCCTCTATTGGAAAAGAACGAGCAGGGAACTTCACTCTACCCGGCAGAAATCGTTCACTACGCAATCGTCACTTTACTTGAAAGCAATTATGTCGAGGAAGCACGTGATTTGTTCACACGTTATGAGAATGCCTCAAGGCAGCCTGCTGATGATTCAAAAAAGAAGAAGAAAAAGGCAGAGACCTTTGTTCCATGGGATCATCCAGAGGAGCTTTCTCTATGGGAAAATGAGATTTCCGCATGGTTCTGTGTTTACGACGGAAGATATGACAAAGCCATACCGATTTACCAGTATATCATCGACTCTTACTCAGACCGCAGCCCTGTAATGAATTCTACAGGACAGAACGAGGCTGTGGTTAATTCCTATATAAACATGGGCAACATCTACGCTGGAACAAAACAGGGAGCCGTTGCAGTTGATTATCTGAACAAGGCATCCTCACGCTCTACAGATCCTCTTGTCAAGGCAGAAATCCTGTACCGCATGGGAAAAGAAAGCTACTACCTGCATGACTTCCACAGTGCAGTACGCTCACTTCAGTATGCCATAAAGCTCAACCCCTCGCACAACAAGGCAAGGTTCATTCTTCAGCAAGTCCAGGAAGAGGAAAACCGCAAATAAAAAGAAAAATTTGCCGAAACATGAATTTTTTATTATATTATAGATAAGCAGGTGCAATTCCATGTATCCCTGTGATTTTTATGGAGGAAAAATATGAAAGTAAAACCTTTGGCAGACCGTGTACTAGTAAAGCAGGCCGCAGCAGAGACAAAGACAGCAGGCGGTCTTTTTATCCCAGAGACAGCCCAGGAAAAAACCCAGCAGGCAGTTGTTGAAGCCGTAGGACCTGGAACAGAAAAGGAAAAAATCACCGTAAAGCCAGGTGACAAGGTTTTGTATGACAAATATTCCGGAACAGCCATCAAAATCGACGGCGAGGATTATTTGATTCTTAAAAACTCAGATATCATTGCCACCATAGAATAAGGACAGGATCCTGTACCATTGCCGGACTTGATCCGGTAATGGCATTCACTGCGTCAAATTGACCCAAATCTTTCAACAAAAAATAACTGCTGTATCAAAATGCCTCTTATAACCTCTCCTAAAGCATGATTGTCCTCAAAAAACACGGAAAATCATTCAATTTTCATTGATTTCAGCAATTTTTATTAAATTTCAGGCATATTTCTGCACTTGGCACGCTACTTGCTGTTAAATAATCAAGAGAGAAAACCGCAAGGAGCGTACAATATGATTAACGACAAAGAAACCCTGAACATGTATCTTAAGGAAATCAACCGCATTCCTCTGTTGACACGTGAAGAGGAAATTGAACTTGCCGCAAAAGCCGCAGCCGGTGATGAAGAGGCAAAGCAGAAGATTATCAACGCTAACCTGCGTTTTGTCGTAAAGGTGGCAAAAAACTACCAGAATCAGGGACTGGACCTCCTTGACTTAATCAGCGAGGGCAACATAGGACTTCTTAACGCTATTGAACGCTACGATGTTAGCAAAGGTTTTCACTTTATCTCTTATGCCGTATGGTGGATCAGGCAGGCAATCCTCAAGGCCATCTGCGAGAAAAGCCGCATGATACGCATTCCATTAAACAGATGCAACGAGCTTGTACAGATTGACAAGGCACGCAAGATAATCGGAAGCAAAAAATCCGAGGAAGAGGAAGTAATGGAAATCGGCAAGATGCTGGGTATGGACGATGCACACATCCGCGAGATGATAAACCTTTCACGTGAGATGATAAGCCTTGATGCAGAGGTTTCCGGCAATGGAGAAAGAACAAGGTCTGTAGGAGAACTCCTGGAGGATACAACTTCTGTCTCACCAGAGGAACATGCAATTAACGAATCCATGAAGGATGACATTTCCCGCATACTGGATACATTAAGGCCAAATGAGGCAAGGGTTCTTCGCCTGCGCTACGGTCTTAACGGAGACAAGCCTATGTCACTCAAGGAAGTCGGAGCCGTATGCAACCTTACAAAAGAAAGAATACGCCAGATAGAGAAAAAGGCAATCGTAAGAATGCAGCATCCCGCACGCATGGAGCGCCTTGCATCATACGTTGCATGAGAAAGTCTTACGGCACTCTGTAAAAGCATCATAGCGGGCAAGATTCAACAGGTCTTTGTCCCGCACAAGGTCTGCAATACCAAGAGAAAGATAACCGGACTGCATGGTGCCTGTCATCTGTCCGGGTCCCCTCAGCTTAAGGTCCTCCTCTGCAATAACAAATCCGTCAGTACTTTCGTGCAGGGCTTTCATCCTCTGTATTCCGTCCTCACTGATATTCTTACCGTAAATCAGGAAGCAATATGACTGCTCCGTTCCGCGGCCTACCCTGCCCCTAAGCTGGTGCAGTTCTGCAAGCCCAAATCTGTCAGCGTGCTCAATTACGATACATGTGGCATTGGGTACGTCAACGCCTACCTCAACAACCGTGGTGGCTACAAGGACATCAATCTTTCCATCGCGGAATTCCCTTAGAATCTGATTCTGCTCTTCCTCATCAACCTTACTGTGGATAAGGGCAACTTTATGATTCGGGAAAACTTTCTGGCTTAAAAAACCGTGCATTTCCTCCGCTGATTTAAGTGCTCCTTCAACCTGCTCTGCTATGCGGGGGTAGACAAAATATGCCTGGTGTCCCTTTTCTATCTCTTTTCTTACCGCACTGTAGACATTCTCCTCATGTCCCATGACACTAAGATATGTCTTTACGCTTTTACGCCCAACCGGCATTGTCCGTATTACAGTTACATCCAGATCACCGAATACCGTAAGCGCAAGAGTCTGCGGAATGGGTGTCGCGCTCATCATAAGAACATCCGGGCTGTGAGTCTTGTCTCCGGAAGTGACACGTCCCTTTGCAACAATTGATTCCCTCTGTGCCACACCAAACCTGTGCTGCTCGTCAATCACCGCAAGCTGAAGGTTTTTATAGCTTACATTCCTGCTGAAAAGAGCATGTGTCCCGACAACAATGTCTATGTCTCCCTTTTTCAATGCCTCAAGAAGATTCTGTCTGCCTTGAGCCTTTATGTTTCCTGTCAAAAATGCAACCCTTATGCCCAATGGTCCTAGCATTGCCGCCGCATTCTCCGCATGTTGACGTGAAAGCAGTTCCGTCGGGGCAAGAAAAGCACACTGTCCCTTGTAGTCGATTGTACGTAGGCACATGAAAAATGCAGTGAGTGTCTTTCCGGATCCTACATCACCCTGCAAAAGCCTCTGCATGGAAAATGGAGAGCCGTTCAACTTGGAGGGATTTTCAAGCATAGTCCTGTATTCATCCTGGCTTCTGTCTATGTCACGGTTCATCTCTCTTATGGCATTCATCTGTCCCTGTGTAAGGGCAAAAGGCAATCGCTCATAGAGTTTTTTCTGACTGGGCGAAAGCTGCTTCTTGAATTCATCCTCTGTTATTTCTGGAGTTGAAAAATACGGAGCCGCATTAGGAGTTGTGCTTTGGGATGAATGCTCAAATACCTGTGTCTCAGAAACGTCAGGTAAAGAACCTCTGTGTTCCATTGTTCGGGAAGCAAGCTTATACTCAAACTGGTAAAGCTCCTCGTAAATAAGCGTATGCCTTGCCTTTATCACATCGTCCATGGTCTTGGGCCTGTGAATAAGCTCCAGTGCCTGTGATTTAGACAATAGTGAACGCCTTTCAATTATATCACGGGGTATTTCATCCTCTATTCCTTTGCCATATTGATTTAAGGAAGATGCCACAGCCTTGCGTATGTTTTTTTGACTCAAGCCCTCGGTCAAGGGATAGACAGGCAGAACAAGGCTTCCTGGAACAGGTGCATCCATCAAGTCCTTTAACTCACCGTCATCAGAAAGCTTCTGAACCTCAAATGCCGTGGACTGAAGGCTGTTGTATTTTACCTCGAATTTTCCGTCAATCTGAATGATGCATCCCTCAGGAATTGAACGTTCCAGAAATGCACGCCCGAATGCCACAAGCCATGCCGATGCAGTTCCGTCGGTGACAGCTATTTTAAGCGTCTTAGTACGGCCGTAACCGAACCAGTCATGTGCCATCACCTTAGCAACCGTATGGACTTTTCCTCCGGTATAATCAGCAAGAGCCCTGCGCTTTGTCCTGTCCTCATAATCACGCGGATAAAACGAAAGCAAATCCGCCACCGAAAAAATGTTCAGCTTTGCCAGACACTTTGCGGTGGAAGGGCCTACACCCGAAATCTGTTCAACTGCGGTTCCAAGGTCTTTAAGCTTCATGCGGTCTTAGAATGGAATCATCTCAAACAGAGAACTTATTCCGCTGAAAACAAGCCAGCCCACGATATTGACAACAACAAGGGCAACAATGGCAGTAATCAGCTGGGCCTTGTAAGAGACAGCCTTGCCGCCGGTAAAAGTACGCGTAATGTTGGAGACAAAACTGGTAACTGTACGGTCAATGGCATCTGTAAAAGGAGTGCTTCCAGAGCTCTTATTGACAAGAAAGATAATCAGCCTGATGATGAGAATAAGAATGATAAAGCCAAGGACTGCGGCTATGATGTTCCACACAACCCCGATGATTACCGCAAGTAGATGACCCACAGAAAAACCACCCCGTGAGAAAGATGCCAGAATCGTAGCAATTCCACCGAGGATACAGAGTGCAACAGCAGGACCAAAATCAAAACTGCCAAAAGTCAGGATCTTTTTACCGCGGAAAACATTCAGGTATGGATCACAGATCTGAGCAAGAACCGTAGCAAATTTAGTGTTCCCGATATTCGGAATCCACGTAAGAATGACACGGATCAGGCACAGAAGTGCATAGATTGAAACCAGAGAACTCAAAATAGAAAAAACAATACGCATTATATAACTCCTTTACTTTAGTCACACCAGACGTCTTTGACCAGCGGAAGGTCTTTTATCGCCTGAACAGAAGCAGGATCCGCACTAACTGTCATCTGCGTATTTGCCTTGACCACATAGTCTGAACCTTCTACCTCTATATGAAAATATACTAAACAATTGCCCTGACCGCCAAATAAAAAATCCCTAAGGGGGTTAATTTCCTGAAGTGTACCAAAATTATTTTCCAGCTGAATGTGAACGGCAGTTATTGACCTTTCCTCCAGTGTCTTGGGATCTTCTATTGAGGAAACAATAAATGACGGAGATTCCCTGGTTCCGTCTACCCTTCCCTTAAAGGCATATACTCCCTCGTTTTTTATTATCGGCTTGAATTTTGTCCAGTCATCAGGAAAGAATGTAAGATCTATCTCGCCTTTAAAATCCTGAAGCTTGGCAAATGCCATCTGCTTG
>JAGADS010000207.1 GCA_017613485.1 Treponema sp. | reverse complement strand
TTCCTTGCTTACAACGTCAACCTTCATGTAGCCGTTTCTTGCGGCTGTCTCATCAAAGCTTGCTTCCTTCCACTGTGCCTTTACTTCAACTGTCTTATTCTTGAGGTTGATTGTTCCTTCCATGCCGACCGGGGCATCATTGTCATCATCATACTCATTGTCGAGCACATCTCCCAGCCTGAACATTATGTTAAATGACGTATCAGGTGAGGCTTTTTTATATTTTCCTGAATTGCCGCTGGATTTGTAGATGTTGCCATCATTTCCCTTGGCCTTACTCAGCTTCTCAAAGGCATCCTTTATGGGAACACTGTCTTTGTTGTACTTATCAATTGCCGGCTGGGCTATTGCCTGCAGCATGTCTCCTGACTGTTTTGACAGTTCCGCGTAATATTCATCCAAAGAGGCTTCGGCATCTTCCGCCATTTCTGCGGTGATTGCACTTAGGTCCAGATTGTTCCAGGCATTTACAACCGCCTTTGAATTTGCCTTAACTACTGCATAATCCTTTGAGTTTATGTCTTTCTTGAGATCTGCAAAAGGATCCATTCCCATGCTCTTGAGGAGGGCAGCAGACTGGGCGTCAATTTCATTTTCTGCTATGACAACGGTTGCGGATTTAGAAATCATGCCGAATTTCTCTATGCAGTTTGAACCGCTGATTCCGTATTTCTGAAGGACCTTTACAACGTCATTCTTCTGTTTTGAACTTACATCTATGGAATCTCCATCCCAGACACCCATTTTGCTCAGTTCGGCCGCAATGGAATTCAAGTTTTTGGACCAGTTTTTGACATCACTGTCAGTCACACCAGTGCTTTTTGGTTCGGCGAATAAAACCATGCCCATAGAAAGGCACAACAACACAGCGAGCATTCTTTTAGCAATCATTTTCATAACAGTTCCTCCATTTTTTGCCCATTATGACATAATATAAACAACTCAGTTTATAATCTGGTAACATGACAGTTTAAGACTACCATGTAATTATTTCCTTGTCTACTTGTTTTATTTGTGATACCTTTAAAGTGGGGTAAGATATGAAATTCAAAGTAAAGAAAACCTGTCTGTCTATGCTGCTCATGTTTTTGTGTTTTTGTTTGATCAACGCACAGTCATATAAGACAGAAGATACCGATATCGGAATTACTGCCGTAGGTAAATCAGGAACAAGCTATATAGCGGGTAATTCAAGTTACGGAATAAAAAAAGATCATGCCGTAAAGCCATACACAAAATCTGGAAAAACAATAAAGATTAACAAGGGAGTAACAGTTCTTTACAAGGGATTTCTTGATGATGAGCTTGATGCAGAGAAGATTGTGCTGACCTCAAGCGTAACCACAATAGAACGTGGTGCCCTGCCAAAATGGTGCTCGATTTCCTGTGCAACAAAGGCGCAGAAAGATTTCTGTCTTAAAAACGGTTATGCAGTTGAAGGTACGTATTCAATAAAGAAAAACGTGCTTACGGTAAACAAGGGAGTTACAGTCATCTCCCCGGTGATTGCACGAGGGGACACCTCAATAACAAAAATAGTCCTGCCGAATACAGTAAAGATAATCGATGCATTTGCTTTTAGTGACATGACGAATCTTAGCTCAATTACAATTCCTGAGTCTGTGGAAATAATTGGTGCGGCTGCATTCATGAACTGCAGCAAAATCAATTCAATCAACATTCCTGAGAGTGTTACCTATATCGGTGAAAAAGCCTTTATCGGAACAAAAGTTCAGGTCGTGGAGATAGGGAACGCTGCAAAGTACGAGGCTGATACATTTGAAAACAGGGTTGTAGTAACGCATAGAATTACAGGTAAGGGAGATCCTGTCTCAAATACGGTTGCAGGAATACCTCTGCTCCATGGTTCAAAAGGATGGCAGGAAAATGATTTTTCGTCAAAGGAAAAGGAATTTGCATTTCAAGTTTCAACAGAAAAACTCAAGACGGGAAAAAATTCTATTACATTCACATATACAAGTGGAGAGGCCACTCTTTACATCAAGGATATCGAGATTATTGCAGATGGAAAAACAATTCTTGCAGATAATAACGAATACATTGTGGGAGAAAAATCCAGGGATGCCGCATACACATTCATGCTGGGTTCAATTCCGGGAAAACTGTATCTTAAGGGCAAGGCAAGGACAGACAGCGGATCTGAAACTAACGGTATAATAGTTGCAAAAAACATCCCTGTCGAGGACATAATAAAGGAAGGAACTTACAGCGATTATAAAGATGAGGTTCTGGACATACCTGCAAAGATTCAATTTATCGAAAAAAATGCATTCAACACAAATACAAAATTACGTGTACCAGTTGGAAGCTATGCAGAAAAATGGGCAAGGGAAAATGGATATTACCTTTGCGGTGCCATTTCTGATCTTTCCATTTACTCCAAAAACAAGAGCCTTAAGATTGAAGAGGATTTTGAGCGCATACTCTGCTATACAGACACGCCTGATGACATTGACAGATATCATTTTAACGTAACCCATCCTCTTACGCTGGAC
>JAGADS010000206.1 GCA_017613485.1 Treponema sp. | reverse complement strand
GTCACGGTTTTAATGCTCTCATCAAGTCCGTGGATGGCGGCATTGGTAGCCTCTGCCTGTTTTGTGGATGCATCAAAGTTTGCTCCCATAGCCGTAGCCGAGGAGGAAACAGCGTCCTTCATAGCAGTCATTTCCTCGGCAATTTTGGAGAGTGAATCCGAGAGAGCTGACGTGTCGGCTGAAAGCCTGATGGTGCTGTCGTTCATTTGAAATTCCTGAAAATAAAAAAAGGATCTCGTTTAGGAGATCCTTCATGGTAAATGGTTTTAGTTGCGCAATTGTTTATTCAAGTTTTTCTATCAGGCACTGGTGATCCTTGGTCTTGGTGCTGTAATTTATTCCGACAAGTATGATATTTCTGTACTGTCCGGTGTAGCGTTTGAAATATTCCTGCGTTTTGATCTGACTGATTGCTTCTTCAGCAGAGCCGTCGTACTTAAACTCAATAAGAATAAGTGGTGTTGTCCCCTTAATTGCGGGTTCATATACAAGATCTGCTCTGCCTTTACCGGCCTGTTCTTCCCGGTGAGAAATGTATTTTCCAAGAGTTGACCACAAAAGACCAGTCATCACGCAGTATGTGAGGGATTCTTCATCATTGTAATCAAGGAGAGTTACAGCAGGAGAATTATGAACATCCTGAATCAGTGCGGCTGCGGTCGTTCCATCAAGCTCCAATATTGCTTTAAGCAGATTTTCTGAGCGTTTAATAGTTTCCATTCGTTCGTACCATTCCTGCTTTCTGATGATTCCCATTAATGCCCGTTTAATTTCTTTGTTCGGAACATAGGCCAGTTTAAGATCTTCATCTTCACCTTCAGCCAGATCAGAACATCCTAAATATCCCAAACATACCAGAAGGCTGAACACATCATCTTTTTCCTCTATGTTGACCATATCATTCTGAAAATTACCACAGTCAAACTGTACTCTTGCGCCTTCGATTAAATTCATGATGTCTTTTTTTATGCCGTCAAAATCCATATTAATCAAGCGAACTACTTCTTCGTTGGACGACGTCTTACTCCAATAGCTGATACATTCGTTTCTGCTGACAGCTTTGCATACTGAGTTAGGATTGTAAATATCAACTCCCTTTATTTTGTAACCCTCGTACCATTCCTTTAAATTCTGATGTGAAACTTTACAGTTAGGTGATTTTACAATGTTTGCTACTTCATCTTCCGTAAAACCAAAGTAAGGAGCATAATCCCCCGGAGAGAGCATGTTATATTCATCAAAGCCATTCAAGGCTGATTGGGAATTGTATTTTTTGATTGGCAGAATACCGGTGAGATAAGCTAATGCAAAGCATGATATCCCATCGTCTGATTTAAACAGACCTCGCAGAAATTCTATAAACTTTTCCTGTAATGCAGTTTCATTTTGATACTCTCTGTATATCAGATCCCATTCATCCATAATCAAAATGAATTTTTCGTTGGTATGTTTGCGTATAACTTCCAGTGCGGAAGATAAAGATTTCTTTCCAATTAAAGGATCACTGCTGATTTGTTCAGCATATTCTTTGTTCTCCTTTAGATCTCGTATAACCATGTACTGCAGAAAATCAACAATATCATCGATACCTTCGATATAGAGGGTTTTGTCAGATTTATAGGAAATATACTTGTCCTTTATGGAATTCATATCGATGTAAATAACATTGTATTTATTCAGGTGCTCTGAATAACTGCCTTTGTTTGAAATTTCCAGTTTTTCAAAAATATTTTTGTCAGCATATCCTTTGGAATAGTAAGCTGACAGCATATGAGCTGTTACTGTTTTGCCAAATCTGCGGGGACGGGTTACAGCCAAAAGCTTTCCATCAGTGCTAAGAAGCGCATTGGTTTTTTCAATAAAATCAGTTTTATCAACAAACACTCTGGTATCTCTGGCTTTAACCAGATTAATAAAGCTGTTTTCCTTGTCAGGATTCAGAATACTACCCATGACTTTAACCTCCCCGAACTCAACATCATCAGCTGCCATTTTATCACAGCACCGAATTTTTATCCGTGATACAGGACGGAACTTCCTGTTAACAATTATCCGAACTGTTCATATGTCAGTAATTTAACTAGTATCAGCAAATAATTCAACTGTTATCTGATGCTTAATCTGTTGATAAGTCGCACATCAATAACGCTATCGTTTGTTCATCATCCGTTTAAACTTTTCAACCTCTTTGGCACAATCGCTCTCCGTCATTCCTGCTCTGTATCTTTCCTTCGGATGAGCCTCGTAGTATTCCTCCTGAAAAACCACCGACCAGTAGTTAAACTCGGTGGTGGGATATTCCAGAACTTCAGAGATTGGGCGGTGGATTTCCCGGGCAATTCTCACCGCCAGTCTGAATACAAAACTGCCCCGGATTAGTTTTTTAGGTTGCTTTCACTCGTGATATTGAGAGCCGAGAAGGCATTCACCAAAGCGTTCAGCACCTTGTTCGGTACTGATTCCATAAAGACATTAAAGTCCTCCGGCTTTTCGGTGAGGTTGCCGTCAGCATCACAGAGAGACGCATG
>JAGADS010000205.1 GCA_017613485.1 Treponema sp. | reverse complement strand
GCTCCGGGACAGTCCGTGGTTTTCTATCGCGACGGAATAAGCTCTGGCGGCGGTATCATTCTAAGGGCAATCAAGTAAGAGGTTGCCTGATCAGTATATGTCCATGTTATATGACACGCTTTTTTCAACTCCGGTAATGTCCTGAATAGTTATGGAAAGTGTGTTTTTCCCCTTTGTAAGCTGAATGATACCCAGAAGCTGCCTATCCTCATCTGGATAAATGTCCTCGCAGGAATAAGATCTGTTCCCGTAAATGCAAAGTTCTCCGTCTTCTGCCTTAATCCTGTCATAACTTATGCTTTCGATTGATGCACCGTTCAGGGAGATTTTTGTGCGGTACGGTACTGCAACGCTCTGTCTTGAGTGATAGATAGAATAGCGTCCTGACGGTATGATTCTAGTGTTTGCAAGATCCCATGAAGTTCCTTCTTCATTTTTAACAGTGACTTTCCCGATTTCAAGTGGAAGCTCTTTTCCCATGTGCGGCATGAGGTTCCTTGGGTTGATTGAAGCCTCGCTCTTTAGGTCCAGCACCTGAAACTCCAGACAACTCTGACCGTTCTGCCACCCTGAGTTTCCGCTTATTCCGAATTCCATGCCAGTCTCCACATCACATGCATCAAACAGCTCCGGATTAAGGCTTTCCTCATCTAAGTTTCCATAAATAGTGGAAAAATCGTCATCATGTACAAGAATAACTGCATTCCCGAGTGTGGACTCGAACCAGCCCATGTCATTGTTGTGTTCTGTGATAAGTGCTGCGATTGTTCCTGTCTCAGCTGCCTTTACCGTTGAATTGTCACGGAAAATGAGGGATGTCTCAAAAGACCCTCCACGTAATTGTGCAAAGTAGGAGAAGAATGAATCAGATGAAACTGCTTCCTGTGGCCAGTCAAAAGCAAAAGCCGCCGCCGTCATCGCTGCGACCGATACAATAATTCCTGTTTTCAAAATCTTTCTGCTCATGATAAAATCCCGCGTTTATTTTCTTGAAATAGTGAGCCGTGAAATCTTATTGTCACGACCTATAAAAAGTGCATTGTCAAGTGTCCGTATAAAGGCACATTCAGCGTCAAACGAAAACTGAAGGATAGGGTGATCCATAAGCTCAATTCCTGTCAGAGTGTATTTGCCCTGGTTCCTGCTGAGTATGAAAAGAAGATCACCTGATTCCTGAATCTGTATTATCTGTCCTTCAAGAGGAACTTTTGAATTCTTGTTTTTTACAAGATCTACAATGCCGAGTCCACCGTTGTAGTTAAAGAAAACATAGTCGCCTTTCTTGCTGAACTGAACGAGTGTCTGTGTATTAAAGTTTTTTGGAAGGTATTCGTGATAGGTAATCTTTCCGCCTGTAGTTCCCTCGCTTTTTTTTGACACAAGAAAACGCTGCTGGTTCTGTCCAGAGACGCAGGCAATCATGTTTCCGTCAGGGGAAATGGCTGCACCAAGAATTACCTCTATGTCACTTCCACCTGGTGCAAATTTCTGGCTTACAGTGCCGTCTGCCAAAAGTGAGATTATCGTTCCGTCCGCATATCCTGCAACACACGCGCTTTCACATGAGTCAAAGGCTGTGATCGGCGCATAGTAATCGTACGTATATCTTCGCTTGCCTGATGAATCAAGGGCAGCAAAGGAAGTTCCTCCGGGAAGGAATACAAACATCCTGTCATCCTGGAAAAAAGGAAAGCCCTTTTCGCTTATGGTTCCAGAAAGAGTTCCGTCGGGGGTATAAAAGTCAGCACTCTGGCTGTCAAAACCGAATGTAGAGTAGCGTTTGTCTGAAATCGTTGCCTTGACTGGATATGGAATGTGAGAGATTATTTTTCCATCCGGCGTAAAATATCCGATGTTCTGGCCCAGCCTGTATGCCAGGATATCTTTTCCCTGTGTGCCTGATTCAACTGTAGTGCTTATGTCAACTGTCCATTCAGGGGTCAGGTGCAGTTCCGTCTTTAGCATTTTGATTGCAAGCACGATGTAGAGAATGCTGAACAGTATGATTGCGAATATGAGTTTATTTCCTTTTTTTCCCTTTGCCATAATGCCTTTATTTTAATGAAACAAAGCCGTTTACGCAATAGATTATTTTTGCATCTGTTTCTTTTCGAAAAGGTTTTTTATCTTTCCAATCAGAGTATGCGCGGAGTTTTCCCTCTTGAAGTTCTTTACTGCCTCGTCCAGTGAAAAATCATTACCGAATTTCTGCTTAAGCTCATCCCAGTATTTTATCACGTAGATGTAAAGGTCGCTCTGGGTTCTTCCCTTGAAAAGACGCAGGATATGGTTCTGCTCGATTGTCTTGATTACAGGGAGGTATACGTTCTCAAACCATGACTGTAAGGCATCCTCAAAAGGAATCTCCTCCGTTATTCCCATGTTGATGTAATAGCGGTGGGTAAGGATGTGGTTGTAGATTACGTCGTACTGACCTGGGGTTGAGAAATCAAGGCACCAGTAGTCAGTGATGTCACCGAAATTGGTTTCGGAATAGAAAACCCTTTTCTCATATCTCAGGACCTGCTTAAGAAGGTCTTTCTTTGAGTTGCTGGGCTTTAGCTTGATTTCGCTCTGAAGGCTTACTACCTCGGCATCGATTGCTTCCTGTCCCTTCATCTTTGCCACGGATACACGGTGGTTTCCGTCCCGCACGAAATAAAGGCCTCCTGCCTCATAAAGGCTTATCGGGGGAAGGGTAATGTCCTGCAGGAATGCAGAGTCAACGCTTTCCCACCTTCGCTTTAGGAATGTATTCTTCGGGAAAAAATGATTGTCAAAATCCTTGTAGCGGCCCTCGCTTCCGACAATGAGGTTTATCGGGACAATCTGCATTCCCTTGTAGACCTCGTTTTTTGTGCGTATCATCTTCTTTATGTCTGTAAACGATATGAGCGTTGCTTCCTCTGGATTAAGAATGTGCTGTATCTCGTTGAACAGGGCCTTGTTGTGGGCCTTGTGGAAGTCCTCATCTGTCTGTGAGGATATTAATGGATGAGCCATTAGTTTCTCCTTTTTTACCTGTAAAATTCGGTTCGTAGTCAATCACAAGATGGCTGTAGGCATTGACTACCGTAGTATCTTCGCTTTTTGTCACCCTGACTGCCTGAAGGTCGTAAAGGTGAATGTGTCCGTGAATCAAAAGTGCCGGACGGAATTTCCTTATGAACCAGTTGAAGCACTCAAAGCCCTTGTGACACTGATCCTCCCTGTCGTGAATGTGGCGTGGGGAAGCGTGTGTCAGAAATACGTCGCAGTAACGGCCGTAGCGGATTTTATTCCAGACTAGCTTTGGTATCATGAACAGTATCTGCCTGAACATCTGTTTCTCGGTGTACTGATCCTCTCCGTTGTTGTACCTCATTGAGCCTGACAGACCTGCAAGAAGAAGAGGCGTCCTTTTACCCGATGGAAGCGTGAAACCAAGGTGACGGCATCTTATGACTTTGTTGCTGATATAGTCACCACCGTGAGCCTTGTCATTGTTCTGCAGGTCAGAAATAGTCACGGGCTGTTTTTTTGCACGCCTGTCATACATGGAGAAATCCTTGAGGTCATGGTTTCCGAACACGAAGAACATTGGTTTTCCCAGGGCTGTAACAATGAAATCCTGATACTCCATGCTAAGGTCCCCGGCACAGAAAACTGCATCCACGTCATCATAGCGTTCCTTTACCGCAGTTGAATAAATAAGCGGGTCAACTATGTCAGAAACGCAGAGGAACCTCATGATTTAGACGCCTACCTTAGAAAGCAGGAGCTCCAGCTGAGTCTTATCCACCAGCAGTATGGGCCTTCCGTCAGCATAGCCTATGGCAGCGTTTGTAAAGCCTGAGCTTGAGAAGATTATTGCCTTGAAGTAGTTCTCATCACGCAGGAGGTCAGCGACTTTCCTTATTGCGGCATCGTCAACTGGGTCTCCCTTTCTGTAGAATTCAACCAGGAATATCTGTTTCCGGACATTCATCCATGAATCCTTGCGGTTCTCGACAGCCGTGAAAGAGCATCCGTACGGGGTAATCTCTTCCTGCTGACTGTCAAGCTTGTATGCCATTGAAGCCACTTTCTTGCATATCTCAAGGAAATTTCCGGGATTTGCAGTAAGATATTCCTTCATGCTGTCATTGTTCTGGAGGTCGCGGTAATCATTGAGTTTTGCAGAGACATCCTGAAAACGCGGGTTCTTTGCATGGATAAGCTCCCATTCCACCAGTGCCTTTTCGATTTTGTGGTCTTTCTCGTAACATGCGGCAAGGAAATAGTGTGCGTAGAGGGTTTCCTGAGAAGAGGGATCCTTTCCGTACTTGATGGCGCTCTGGTATTCAATGGCTGCGTTGTCATACTGATCCACCATCATGAAGCATGAACCGCGCTCAATAAGTGCCTTCTGCCTGAAGTCCGGGTCACGCTCAGCCTTTTCAAAAGCCTTAAGTGCTCCAGAATAATCAGCGCTTTCTTTAAGAAGTTTTCCAAGGTAGTAGTAGTTTGAGTATGTCTCCGGGCTGAGCCTAATCGCCATGTCTATCTCTTCTTTTGCATCAGGGAACTGCTTGTTCTTGAGAAGGAGGTAACCCAGTGCGCTGTGTGCCTTGGAGTGCTTGCGGTTGACGGATATGGCCTTCTGGTAGAATCCCATGGCAAGGTTCTGCTCTCCCTGACCCTCATAAAGCTGTCCGACCGTATAAAAATTGTCAGCATTCTGACTGTCGAGCTTAGTAAGCAGGAGATATTCGCGGAGTGCTGATTTGGTTTCTCCGAATTTCATGTAAAGGGGGGCAATTTCCTTGCGGAATTCTGTTTCCGGAATTTCACCGTTAAAAACAGCATTGTCATTCACAGCCTTGAACTCAATGTATGCCTGTTCGGGTCTTTTGTCTGCAAGATAGGTTTTGCCAAGCCAGTAGTGGGCGACATAATCCCTGGAGTTTTTTGCGAGAATTGATTTTGCCAGTTTTTCTGCCTGGGAAATCTTTCCGTCCTTGATAAGTTTTTTAATGTTTCCTACTTTTTTTGGAGCAACTGCACTTTTGATGAGAATGACTGAAACTGTCACTATCACGGCGATGAGAATGCATCCGATAATAATAATTACAGGGCTCATACTGCGAATACCACCTTAGTTTCTTTGTGTTTACTGAATTCCGCCCGAAAAACACAGTTTTTTTGTCGGAAACCAGTTACGTTGTTGTATTTTATCTGTTTAGCCTATATAATATACATATTGCAAGATTAACTTTTTTATGCGAATATGTCAAACGGAAAATGCAGGAGGTTTGCCATTATGAAGAAAAAATGCACAAAAAAGAGCATTCTTATCCTTTTTCTCTCACTTTTCATGGTTTTCTGTGCCTTTGCGGAGAACATAAACTTTACAAAGGGCGAGGAATTCTTCAGACAGAATGAACCTGCCAAGGCAATACCGCTTCTTGAGAAGGCAATTACGGAGGGCGGTAATCCACGCGCATACATTTATCTTGCCTTGGCCTATTATCAGCTGGAACAGTATCCGGCCGCCCTTGAGGTATGCAACAAGGGAATGCTTGCAACAGGTACGAATAAAAAAATCCTGGCTTATGATGCCGGTAACATCTGCTTCAAGATGGAGGATTACGAGAATGCCGAAAAATGGTATACTATGGCCATAACGGCAGACTCAACCTATGCTCCAGCCGTGCTGAACCGTGCCCAGTCAAGGCTAAAGCTTGCAAGGTACGCAGACAGCCGTGAGGATTATATCAGATATCAGGAGCTTGCACCGACAAATCCTCAGTATCAGGAGATTCAGCTTTTGATTGCACTTCTGGATACGGAGGTTGAACGCATTGCCAAGGAAGAAGAGGCTGCAAAGGCAGAGGCACAGCGCATTCAGATTGAGAACGCACGCATTGAGGCGGAGAATGCACGCATAGAAGCCGCAAGAGTTGAGGCTGAGCGTGTTGCCGCAGAAAAGGCCGCTGCAGAAAAAGAAGCCGAGGAAGCACGGGCAAGGGCAAAACAGGCAGAGGAAGAAGCCCGCATAGCCGCCGAAAAGGCCGCAGAGGCAGAACGCAAGGAAAAAGAAGAAGCCGAGCGTAGAAGAAGATTACTCGAAGATGTCGCTGCATCACTGCAGGACTCTGAAACACAAAATATGTCAGCAGGAGCTGAAGGAACGGTAGATTATGGCTACGAATCAGAACTCGAATAAAGAGAGCGGAGCAGATACAACAAAAAAGGCATCTGCATCAACCAAAAAAACTGGAACAAGGACTTCAACTGCAAGAACGACCCCAGCAAAACCTGCTTCAACAAGAACGGCATCCTCAAGACCCGTAACAGAAAAAAGGGGACCGGGACGTCCAGCCGGTAGCACGACAAAGACAGCCGCATCCTCAAAAACTGCGACAACAAGAACAGCTGCCAGTGGAAGAACGACTGCTGCCACAAAGACTGCAACAGCTGCCAGAACGACAGCAGCCGGAAAAACGACAGCAAAGACTTCTGCCGCAGATACAAAGACCTCAACAAGGACTGCCGGAACAACAGCAAGAGCCGCTTCAACTGCAAGGACACGCACAAGCACGGAGACAAGCTCAAAACCTTCTGATTCCACAATATCAAAGGAAACAAAGGTAGAGTCAACTTATACAGCACCGTCATTTTATTCTGCTTCTTCACTTTTTGATGATGAGCCAAGCTCTGGCAAAACTTCACTTTACGACACGAAAGACACGAATGACACGATTGAAAAGGAAAGCCAGACTTCATATACTTCAAGCCAGATTCCAGATGATTTGATTTATTCAGCTCCAGAAGATAATCAGCAGCCGGAATATGATGATGAAGATGATAAGAAGTCATCGAAAAAATGGCCGATTATCCTTACTGTTTCGGGTGTCATACTGCTTTTGGGGCTGGGAGGATTCCTGATTGCAAGTAAGAGCAGCGGAAAGAATAAGGAAGAAAAGAATCCTGTAAATACAAGGCTTGAGGTAAATGACAGGGAAAGGGGTTCTCTTGTACGTGAACAGGCCCAGAACTATATTTTTGCAGGTGAGTATGATCAGGCAATCTCTCTTTTGACATCATATCTTGAGGATAATCCTGATGATGCAGAGGCACTGCAGCTTCTTGAGCAGGCACGCAACAGAAAGGCACTTGCTGAATCTCCTGAGACCGATATTCTTTCTGTCTATAAGTCTTATATCGCAGCCGCAGATTATTCCGGGGCAGTAAGGTTCATAGAGAATGCTGATGAGGACGAGCTTGTAAAACAGGGACTTGATAAAAATGCCCTTTTGAATAAGGCACGCACTCTTGAGAATGCACGTAATCTGATGAACAGGAATGATTATGACGGTGCAGAGGAACTGCTTGAAAAATATCTTGCAGAAAACAAACCCTCCGATCCTGACGTAGTGAATCTTCTTGATCAGGTACGCCGTCTGCAGGCTGTTGTAAATCCAAGCAGTGATTATGAAGTAAGCCAGATGCCTTCAGACAGGGATCGTAATGCTGGTCAAACTACAAATCAAAACCTTGTTGAAGGAAATGACGGAAATACAGCCGCTGGCACAAATGCAGGCACGGTAAATGGACAGTCAGATGTTCCTGCTTTCGTGGGAATGAATACTCCACAGACGAACAGAAGCACGCTTTTGGCAGGTACTGGAAACAACACTGCAAACAATGGTGCTAATAATTCAACCGCAAACAACACCGCAAACAATACAGCAGGTAATGGCGGAAACAGTTCAAGCGGAAATACAGCTTCCAACAATACAGGTACGAATACAACCGGAAACAATGCCATGAACAATGGCGGTAATAATTCGACTGGAAACAACACAGTAAATAACGGTGGTAATAATTCAACCGGAAACAACACAGTAAACAATGGCGGTAATAATACAACCGGAAACAACACCGCAAACAATGGCGGAAATAATACAACAGGAAATAACAGTGCTGCAGGCAGAAACAACACTTCTGCTGTAAATAGCAATCCAAACAATACCCGGACAAATACAGCAGGTAATTCTACAGCAAACAGTGGTGGGAATAACACTGCAAGTAATACCCGCTCAAACACTGGTGTAAATACTGCTGCAGGCAATACGGGAAACACAAACGGTAATAATGCCTCAAATGAAACCAGTCCAACCTCAAAGCTTGCACAGATGGCACTTCAGAACGGATATACTGGTGCCGCAAACAAGGGAAATGTAGGAGCTGACGGAACATCAACTTCTCCTGAGATTCTAGTACGCCGCTATGGAAAGAGGGCCATCACACGCGCCGAGGCACTTGATGTAGGTCAGGATTACATTGATGACGGAAAATATGATGAGGCCATCAACCTGATGAAAGAGCTTCTGACATTGAATCCTCAGGATCAAAAGGCACGTGAGCTTCTTGAGAAAGCACAGGATCTTAAGAGAAAAAACGGTGGAAATGACGGAAAACGCTCTACAAACCAAAATCTTGATCTTGCAAAAAGATGGCTTGATAATGAGAATTATGACGATGCCATTGCCATGTTAAAGAGTATTCTGGAAAAGGACCCGGACAACGCAGAGGCAAAGAAACTTCTTGAGCAGGCTCTTGCTAAAAAAAACGGAAATGATCTGAATGAGATCAAGAAGAATATTAATGCGGGAAATTATGACAAGGCAATAGCGGATTTAAATGAAATCCTAAAAAAAGATCCCAATAACGCAGAGGCAAAAAAACTCTTAGAGCAGGCACTTGCAGCCAAAAACAAGGCAGATGCAGACAATGCCGCAAAATTAGCCCAGGCAAAGAAGGATCTTGCAAACGGAGACTATGACAAGGCTATAGCAGCCCTTCAGGACATCCTAAAGAAGGATCCGAATAACGCAGAGGCAAAGAAGCTACTTGAGCAGGCACAGGCAGCAAAGAACAAGGCAGATTCTGATAATGCCGCAAAACTAGCCCAGGCAAAGAAGGATATCGCAAACGGAGACTACGACAAGGCAATAGCAGCATTGCAGGACATCCTAAAGAAGGATCCGAATAATACAGAGGCAAAGAAGCTCCTTGAGCAGGCACAGGCGGCAAAGAACAAAGCAGATGCAGACAATGCCGCAAAACTTGCACAGGCCAAGAAGGATATCGCAAACGGAGACTACGACAAGGCAATAGCAGCATTGCAGGACATCCTAAAGAAGGACCCGAACAACGCTGAGGCAAAGAAACTCCTTGAGCAGGCACAGGCGGCAAAGAACAAGGCAGATGCAGACAATGCCGCAAAACTCGCACAGGCAAAGAAGGATCTTGCAAACGGAGACTACGACAAGGCAATAGCCGCATTACAGGACATCCTAAAGAAGGACCCGAATAACGCTGAGGCAAAGAAACTACTTGAGCAGGCACAGGCCGCCAAAGCAAAGGCAAAGGCTGATGCAGACAGGGCAAATAAACTTGCTCAGGCACAGAAAGACATAAACAGCGGAAATTACGACAAGGCAATAGCTGCACTCAATGAAATCCTCAAGGAAGACCCTAACAATGTGGTGGCAAAACAGCTTCTTGCTCAGGCCGTTGCAGGTAAGGATCGTGCAGAAAAAGAAAAGGCCGCAAAAGATGCCGCACTCAAGGCAAAACTTGAACAGGCCAAAAAAGACCTTGCAGCAGGTAATTATGACAAGGCAATAGCCGCACTCAATGAAATCCTCAAGGAAGATCCTAACAATGCAGAGGCAAAGCAGCTTTTGAATCAGGCAATTGCCGCAAGGAACAAAGCAGCAAACGAAAAAGCCGCAAACCTTACAAACGCACGCAATGCACTGAATAAAGGCAATTATGATGATGCCATAGCAGCAGCCAACAAGGTTCTTGAGAAAGATCCTAACAACGCAGAGGCAAAGAAACTTCTTGAGCAGGCACAGGCTAAAAAGCAGCAGGAAGCCGACCGCAATGCAAAACTTGCACAGGCCAAGAAAGATGCCGCAAACGGAAATTATGATGATGCAATAGCCGCACTCAATCAGATACTTAAGAACAATCCGAATGATGCTGATGCACGTGCACTTTTGAGTCAGGTAACAGCCGCAAAGAACAAGCAGGATCAGGAAGCCAAGGAAAAGGAAAATGAGCTTGCAAATCAAAAGGCAAAACAGGCAGTAGAGGACTCCATTGCAAAGGGTAGGAAGCGCTTGCAAAGGGAAACACCAGCGATGCACTAAACCATTTCAACAATGCAAAGAATTCCCTGCCGAAAAATGATGACGCTTATGCAGCAGAAAAACTCGGAGACATGGCAAAGACGCTTTACGATGCATCCGCAAACCAGGGTAACCCGCAGACAAAGGCAACCCTTGTATCAGAAGCAGTAAAGGACGCAAATGCCGCACTTGCAAAAGACAGCAAGAATGCTCCTGCTCATTATGTTCTTGGAATGCAGGCAATGGATGCAAAGAACTATGCAGAGGCAGAAAAACAGCTCAAGCTTGCAGCAGAAAATGATCCAAAGAACAGCATTTACTGGTATCAGCTGGGACGTGCTCAGGCAATGCAGTCAAAATTCGATGCCGCCGCTACATCATTCAAGACTTCAATCAACTTGAACTCAAAATATGCTCCGGCACATTACAATCTGGGTTATGTAAGCGAAAAATCTGGTAACAAGACACAGGCCCTGACTTCATACCAGAATGCATATAAGGTTGACCCGAACTATGAGCGTGCATATCTAGCAAGCGGTCGTTTGATGGCAGCAGACGGAAACTATAGCGGTGCAGTCAAGGAATTTGACAAGGCAATCGCAATCAATCCGTCAAATGCACAGACATATCAGGAACAGGGATCCGCATACTCAAATATCGGTAACTACAAGTCTGCCGAGACAGCATACAAGAAGGCCCTTGCATATATGGATCCTTCCAAGCCAGATCCTGCAACATACTACAATATCTCTACAGTTCTCTATGCACAGGGTAAGGACACAGAGGCGTATACCTATGCAAAACAGGCCTATGACAATAAGTCAAGTGCCGCAAAATCACTTCAGGTAAACTGCATCTACAACTATGGACTTCTTTGTGAGACAACAGGCAAAAAAGAGCAGGCAATGTCCCTTTACGAGGAGGCCCTGACCCTTGACAACAAGCATGTAAAGTCAAAGATCAATATCGGCGCACTTTATCTTGAAAAGGGTGATGTTGAAACCGCTCTGGCATTCCTTAACTCAGCCTATGCACAGGACAAGAACAGCTTTGAGGCAAACAACAACCTTGGAAATGCCTATGCACAGAAGGGTGATTATACTCAGGCAGTTACATATTACCAGAATGCACTCAAGATTAATCCAAAGGATAATACAGTCCGCGAGAACCTTGCAAAGGCTTATGCTTCATCAGGACAGTATCAGAGTGCAAAGGTGACATACGAGGATGTAATTGCGTCTGATCCGGAGAACTGGTCATCATACCTTGAGCTTGCAAAGGTAGACATTTCACTGGGTGAGACAGAGGATGCAATAGAAAAGCTTACATACCTGCAGACTCACAACCCAAGCTATATGCGTACCGAGGTTTCAAGCCTCTTGTATACACTCAGATAATAAAGATAGTGTAAATATTAAGCCCCGTCGAAAATGG
>JAGADS010000204.1 GCA_017613485.1 Treponema sp. | reverse complement strand
TGCAAGTCAGATAGTACAGGAATTACAAACCCTGGGTTATGCTGATGAAAACATTCAGCAATCAGAAGCAGACTCATCCTATCCGAATTACAAGGGGATGACCCAAGATAAAGACTTTATTTATGCGAACGTCGGCCATGACAGCAAGGAAATAATCGAGCTTGTAAAACTGCTTTTTAGAAAGGTATACGATTACACTGACTTTGACAAGATTAATGTTCAGCTGGCAGTAAACGGCTAAAACATCCTGCCTACAAACATGGGGCGTGCAGATCGTAATCTGAGATTCGTGAAATCGGAATTGCGAGTTGCAGCCCTATTTTTTTATCTGCATAATTAAGTTGCTTTGAGTGGGCGTCGTTTCCTGCTTTGTTGCATGAAAACATGTGGATGGTATCATCTTCCAAAGACAAAAATGCATGACCTATGCCTGCGGGGACTAAAACAGAAAGGGCATTTTCCGCACTTAATTCAATTGATTCCCATTTAAGATATGTCGGGGAATTCTTTCTGAGGTCAACAAGATAATCCATGCCACGGCCTTTTATAACCGAGACGAGCTTTGCCATGGGATCTTTTTCCTCGCGGTAATGGATTCCAAAAAACGTTCCCTTTTTAGGCATTGTGTAAGAGCGTGTCTCCTTTATCTCAAAATCTTCTATGCTTCCGTCATAAATGCAGGTCATGGGACCACGGTTATCGCTTCGAGATTTTAAGCGGTAGATTTTTGCACAATCAAAAACTGTCTTTACAAGCTCCACGTTAAGCTCCTGTTTCACTGGCCGATCATGCAAAGTTTTCCGCGTAGAACGTAACCGATTTTAACATAGCATGAGTTTGAGGCTGTGTAATCTGCATCGGTATAGAGCATCGGCATGTATCCCAAGTCTGCAACAATTTTTGTAACCTGATAGACAAGATTCTCTGCATAATGCTTTCGGCGGTATTCAGGCACTGTGTATACTAGGCCTATGCTTGCCATTGTACCGTTGATTCCAAAATCGCAGCTTGCAACATAATTGCCGTTTGAATCCTTCCACAAGAAAACACGCTTTTGATTTATAAGCTCAATTGAATCTTTCCTGTAACTTTCGCGGTCCTTGATATCGATGTTTAGCTCGGCATGGAACTTATCTTTAAATTCAACAAGAAGATCCACGTCATCCATGGTGCATTCATGAATCGTTCCATCGGTCTTTGTGATCTTGTCTTCCTCCACAATCTTGGGGCAGTCGTAGGCAAAAAGATTTGTCTTGATTGAATAATTGAATCCCTCGGAGGCAGCACGCTTAATAAAATACTCTGCAAGCTCATACTTTACGTTCAGGTTATGCTTTTGATCCAGGAAACCGTGTTCCTTGCAAATATTATATGCTGTTTCCATGTGTTCAGTTGTCGCATCATCTGATGTCCATATCCACACCGGGAACGGGCTTTGCGAATAACATACTATCAAATGCTCATGATCGCTCAAAAGCAAGTCGCATTTTCCGCCAATGATACGCCGCAAAACAAAAAACGTATACTTGTCGCCCTCTAGAATCTTGTGGTCCCTTTCATCTGCAAAATTATCCATGATAACCTCCTTGCCTTATTTCTCTGTATATTTTTGATGAAGCCAGTTCGTGGCATATTCAAGCTCGTAGTCTGTCTTGTCGTCGGAGAAAAGTTTTAATGCAAATTCTTTTGTCATAGGAATTGTAACATCAAGCGGAATCCTGTTTGCCCTGTTCTGGTCGGTATCAATCAATGGCACAGCATCGGACGAGAGGCTTAGGAAAACAGGATATACAACATCGATATTTTTTGTAAGATAAATGATGCCGCCGTTATTTTGATTTACACCGCTGGAAGATGTAATTCCCATTAGCGTGACATTGGGGCAGTCGCTCAGGAATTTTGCCATGCCGTCGCCTGCACTCATACATGATGCATTTGTAAGGACAACGACAGGAAGTGTGGCATATCGTCCGTCGGGGAAGATATATTGTGTTTCTCCTATATGATAGCCTTTTGAATCCTCATAGCCGAAAGATACCATTGGTGTTTTCTTGTCAGTAAAAAGTGAAGCCAATGCACCTGCAACAGAATCATAACCTCCGACATTATTGCGAATGTCAACAACAAGGTATTTCATTCCATGGTCAAGAAGATCCTGAATTTTTTCAGCATACATTTCTGTGAGCTTGGGATAATATCCATGCCTCAAGGCCGAGACATTATCCGAGAATTCCCCGTAGCTTTCTACAACAACCTGAAGATAACCGCATTCATCATCAAGCATAGTGGAATAGAAATTCCTTGCTTCCAGGTCCCAGTTAAGAGCTTTTGTAAGTGCAATTATGACACGGTTGTACTCGCTTTGTGTTTTTTCCAAAGTTATGTTTTTCTCTTTGCCTTCATCCTGAACGAATGTCATGTTGATTTGATCCACCACTTTTCCTGCAAGAAAAATAGGCTTAAAAAAATCCTCGTTGCTTTTTACAGGAAACTGAAGTTCCGATGAGACACATTCAACTTCATCAACTGCATCTTGAATACTCTGATTATTCCACATAAGGATTTCCGTTCCGTCGTGGATGCCCTGCTTATATGCCTCACTTTCTTTATCAACAAGAACCGCGATTATGCTTCCGTCATTCAGCTTTATCATTGAAAAACCAAAATCATTTCCTATAAACATATCGTTTGTGTCATAATAAAGTGAAGGTACCAGGTGTGAATGAACATGCGAGTCATAGAACCTGTAGAGAACCTCAACAATTATTTTGGCATACTCGGTCTCATCGTTATTGTCCTCCGCCATTTGAACCTGGGGCATATATCTTGAACGCAGGGAATCGTAATCAATTTGTTTCCAGCTGTTAAGGACATATTCTTTTTCCAATGTATCAAGCATTCTGGAAAAACTTTTTGTAAAACTGCCACGGCTAAAATTATGGACCTTGGCAGAACCTATCTGATTAGGCAAAAATACAAAAAAGAAAATAAAGCTCAGGATTGAAGATAAAATTGATTTTACCGCAAGAGCCTTTTTCTTTTTACCAGGAAGCAGATTGAGCAGGGGAATAAGACATTCAAGATAAAGATATTTGAACGCCCAGAACGTAAGCGTTCCATAAATGAGGAAGTGAATCAATGCAATTACAAGAGGAATAAGGCATAAAATCCACAGGGCAAGTTTCTTTCCGTTGCGCTTTAGGCGTGGACAAACAAATGCAAGGATTACGGAATACAAAAATATTCCCACAGAGAGAAGGCCGTTTGGTGTTTTTAAAATCAAAAGCAAAAAATACATTTTAGATCTTTGTTAGCTCCATTTTTGTGTTGAAGAATGTTATTTGATATACTTTCTCATAGGCCAGCTGACAAGCTCTGATTGTGTCAAAGAAAGAACCTCGTCTGCCGTTGCCCATTTGTAATCACAGGTTTCCCCTTCCTGTAGCGTGATTGAATTCTTATCGCAATCGGTTACGCAAAGATATCTGAAATTTGCATTATGTGTCCTGTCGTCAGTATCCCTGTCCAGTTCCTGTAGTTCAGTTGCAACAATTCCAGTTTCCTCACGCAATTCCCTGAATGCAGATTCCAGAGCCGTCTCACCCTGTAGACCTGCACCGCCGGCAGAAGCCTCCCACATGTTGGGATATGTCTTGCACGGATCACGCTTCATCAAGAGATAAGTTCCGTCAACATGCCTTACAAGTACGTGGCAGACAAGATGATAAACTCCCGCAGGAAATGTCTTTTCTTGCCCACGAACCAAAGTAAGGCCTTCGATTTTCTTGAAATCAGAATCGTACGCATCCCATAATTCCATTTTGCTTCTCCAGACTAAACGATATTTTTATTATTTCGTTAAATGTCCTGCTTGTCAAGCGAATGGAATGAACATTCAAATTCGGAATGCTATTTGCAGTTCTTCTTGTGCGCCTTTATTTTCTTCATGGCCCAGTCATAGTGACTTGAAGTAGTGCTAACGAAATATGCTCCAAGCGGGGAATTGCCTGCCCATGGGAAATGCTTTGCGGTAAAGAGCTCCTCGTTTGTATATTTTTCAATAAGGGCCATTACAGCCTTGTGGCTTTTTGCAAACAGTTTCCTTGCATCCTCGAGAGAAGTATTCTGATGACGTTTCCAGAACATTACATTCATGGCACCATAGGTTTTCCATGTGTATTCAGACGGCAGGAATGAAATCGCAATCTTGCTGTCTGTTATGCCCTTGTTGTTCTTCGGGAAGTTTAACATAAGCTCATGCCATTCGTAAAGATGAATTAGAACATCACGAACATTCTTGTCACGTCCCCAGTGTGCCTCTTTTTTGCTGGGCTCGTTGGAAAAATCAAACGGTGTGTTCAATTCCTTTTCCGACATTCCGTCAATCATTTGGATAAGCTTTTCATAGTTTTCCTGTGCGGCCTTAAGCAGGTCTTCTTTTGTTGTTGGTCTTGGCATTTTATTCCTCCTTTAGTCTTATTGGATGTCTTATTACAGTTTTTAGTTTTTCCGGTGCAACCTTTCTAGGATCACTCAGATATATTTCATGGTGAATTCTTTTTTCAGAAAAATCAAGCATATAACCATTTTGTGCTGCATAATCATCCATGAGCTTGACAGTTGCAGGTTCGTCATCGTAGGAACCGAGGTGCATTATCTGGACACAGAGACCTTCTTCAAGGGTAAACAATTCTGCGTGTGATATATCCAGTCCTTTCTTTTCATGAACAATTTGCTTAGCCCATTCAAAATCTTTTTGTGTAACAAAGTCTGGTAATCGGATTACAGAAATCCAATGCAAGGAATCCTTGTTGTTATAATCAATTCCAGGTATCTTTTTGTTGTTTTTCTCCTGCCACCAGAATCCTTCAAGCGGTGGAACAACATAATCAAAATATCCGTCAATCCTGTGGTCACCCATTTTGCTCATTTTGATTGTGTAGGAAATGCCGTAAAGAAGTTCAAGGGCCGCTTTGTATTCGCCAGCTTCTTCGTTAGGATTTCCTTTTCCTCGGACTGCTGAACACTGCATTTTTGGAACAGTAACAATCTGTGGCTTAGCCGGTGGAAGATAAAACTCCTTGTATTCCTTCTTGTAATCAAATGCCATTGTTGTTCTCCATATATTCTTTTAATAATTCATGTGTATATACTTTCTCTCGTGTTGATTCACGGACTGTCTTCCATAAGGCTGCGGCGGTTTTCAGTTTGTCCGGGAAGTTTGCCGTTGCGGGGTCTGCACAAAAGTCATGAACAAATTTATTCCATTGCAGAGAGACATTGTCATATTTTGCATAGGATTCCCTGCCGTAATAGATGTCAAGAAGATTACCCAGTGTAAAGCTCTTGTCGTTTATCTCTTTTGCTTTTCTGGCGCTTGCAACCATGTCCACGTTGAACTTAAAGCTCGGGTTCCCTGTCTGTTCAATAAAGAACTCGCGGAACCTTGGGCCAAAAGTAAATCCGCATTCTATAAGGCTAGTCTCCAGGGTAAGAGGGATGTCCTGTTTAATCCTGGCAGTTCTTGTCTTTGTTTTCTTTGGTTCAATTATCGTGCCATCGAAATACAGCTTAATGTTATTGTTCAGTTCTGCCTTCATGCCGGATGCATCGATGCCATGTGATCTGCATATCTGCTGCAATTCCTCTCGGTACCAGTAATATCTTGAGAATTCCTCAAAAGTCTTTATCTCGTCAAAATCAGGACGCTTTTCCATGCCTATATCCTATGTGCAGTAATTATTGTATAGCTGTATGCGTTGACTGTTATCCGCATTCCTTGAATCTCACAATACCAGTTCTTACCCTGACGATAGATTCTGCAGTCAGGACATGATATTTTCCCTTTGCAAAACTCCACGACATCAGAGACGTTCTTGTCCAGCCCAAGGTTTTTTCTTATCCTGTCAATTCCCATTGCAGTTGTGTGAATCTTTCCTGTGTTTTCAAGCAATTCATTTTTGTCTGTATTCATGCTCATAGTATATCATTGAAAATATGACAAGAGAATGTCATATTTGATTTAATTATTTTTCATAAAGTTTCTGGACACTGTTTGCAAGCATAAGCACATGATCACGGACTGATTTAGGAGAAATAATCTTCATGTTTGTTGTAAAGCTCAAAAGCAAATCATAGATCCAGTCAGTCTCAGGAACAGTGAATGTTGCCGTGATGCTTCCGTCTTTATGTGGATTAACCTCGGAGCAGATGAAGGTATCAAGCAGATAGGATATTCTTGGCGGAAAGACTTTGGCCTTTATTGTTAAAAGCTTGGGTTTCTGGTCATGCTGCTTTTGTGGGCTTGTCTTTTTCGATGCCGATTTTTGCTCTGTTATGTTTGCATTGCGTCCTGTTGCCGTAAGATTCCTTATTCTTGAAAGCTTGAAAAATCTCTCTGCCTTGCGTTTCGTGCACCATCCCTGTAAATACCATGCCTGACCTTTATATATCAGTTCCCATGGATGAACGGTTCTGGATTCAATTGTTCCATTTCCTGAATAATAATCAAAGACAACCTGCTTCTTGTGTAAAATGCAGTCCCTGATTATACCAAAAGATTTCTGGACATTTTTTCCTTCCGCACTCCACGGTGAAAAATCAACTTCGAGCCAGTCTGTGTCGGATGTCATGAGTCCAGTTATCTTTTCTGCAGCCTTGATGCTTGAGTTTACAGATGAAATTGAATTCCCAGAAAGGGTGTTCAATGCTTTTACACTGGAAACAATGGCAAGCCGCTCATCTTCGGACAATATCCTTTTATCAAGGACATAGTTTTCTGAAATGGCAATTCCACCGCCACGTCCCTTAAGGGAATATACAGGAACGCCAGATATTGAAAGGGCTTCCACCCAGCGGTAAACTGTTCTTGTTGAAATCCCGAAATGCTCTGCCATTTCTTTTGCGGTAACATGTTTCTTGTCAATGAGGATATATGCTAACTCAAAAAGCTGATCTATCTGCATGATACTATTATATCATGTAAATATGACAATGCAATGTCAAATTACAACAAACCCCTTCAAAAAAAATGCAAAGCATTGTATGATTATGTAAGGTATGTTTCCAGAGTAAGGGAAAACAAGAAGGCCCATAGATAAAATACGTCATTTTTGTGTTTATATTGGATAGTTTTTATGATTAAGGAAATTAGAAAATCCATAGGCAGAGTCAAGAAAATGGAGAAGATTCTGGACAGATTGAATATGCTTACTTCACTTGCAGAAAGCAGCTTGGATTCCGGTAAAAACATAAAAAAATTACAGGCATATCAAAGTAAAGTTGCAGAACTGGAAAAGTATTATTCAACTCCTGAGTGGAAAAAAGATTTTGATCTTGATGAACAGGGTGCGTTTCCTTCCACGCTTAAAAGGGGTGTTCTTTCGGAAGACGGAATATACGATGCACTTGAAATAAACAGGGAAATAATGGAGAAGCTAAATGAAAAATAAGCCGGTGAGTTTAAAGAGCGTTCAGATTGATGATGAATTCTGGTCACGCAAGACGGAGCTTGTGCGGAAAGAAGTTATTCCATATCAGTGGGAGATTCTAAATGACCGTGTGCCAGATGCGACCCCAAGTTTCTGCATGCATAATTTCCGTGCGGCCGGAATGCTTAACGCTAAACGAATAAAACTTGGCAAAAATTATGAGAGTCCAAAATACACTTACAGAGGATTCGCGGTTTTCCCGGATAAAAAAGAAGATGCAAAGGATGATGAGTTCTACGGTTTTCTTTTTCAGGACAGTGATTTTTCAAAATGGATAGAAGCTGTCGCTTATTCACTTGCAACACATCCCGATCCTGCCCTGGAAAAAATTGCAGACGGTGCAATTGACATTGTATGTGCGGCACAATTACCAAACGGATATCTGGACACATATTACATTATCAACGGCATGGACAAAAGCTTTACCGACCTCAGAGATCATCACGAGCTTTACTGCATGGGACATTTGATTGAGGGAGCCATTGCCTATTACGAGGCTACAGGAAAAGACAAGCTGTTGAACGCCGCAAGACGTTTTGCTGACTATGCATGTTCTGTTTTTGGTGAGGAAGAGGGAAAACTCAAGGGCTACCCCGGACACGAGATTGCGGAGATGGCACTGTTCAGACTGTATGAGGCAACAGGAGACGAGCATTACAGGCATCTTGCAGAATACTTCATCAACCAGAGGGGAAAGGAACCAAATTATTTTGAGGGCGAGCACCCTGACATGAAGGG
>JAGADS010000203.1 GCA_017613485.1 Treponema sp. | reverse complement strand
TCCACTATGCCGTTTCTGCTCCAAGGGTATCCGTAAAGCATTTTCCTGGGGATATAAATTCTGAAACAGTCACCGAGCCTATTTGTATGAACTACAGTTGATGATATGAGACTGTATCTTGAAGAATCTGAATCAAGTTTTTTTCCATCCAAAAGCCTGATTTCATCACCGTTAAGCGAATTGTATTTCTCTGCACGGTAGGCATAATTTGTCTGCTTTCCCAAAGGATCCTTGGTTGTTTCCACAAGAAGCACGGACTGAACTCCATCCTTTTTCCTTATGTAAAGATTAAAGCCATCTGTAGAAGTTCCAATTGAGCGGCCACTGTTTCTTTCGATGAATACGTCATCGGCTGTAAGGCTTAAATCAGGATTATTGAGTCTTGCTCCTGTTTTTTGAGCAAACAGAAAATCTGAAAATAAAAATGAAATAAAAATAATAATAGCTGTTCTTTTCTGCATTTACTGCCTCCCACTTTTTATTTATCGGAATTATTTAACTCTCTGCTGAATCATCACTCTTGTGCAACAGGGAAAAATAGATAGGTCCGCTTCCGTTTGCTTTATGCGGCAAAAGATGAAAACCCATCTCTGTTTTAACCGACGAATTGAATATATCCTCGATTCCAGAAATCCCAGCACATTTTTCTTTTATGCCTTTTAGATTTTGAGAAAAAATCTCCTCTATTTTATTTTTTTCAACCAAGACGACTGAATCAAATTTCTTGAAAAGCCTGGAAACTACCTTATCATTTTCATCTGGTGAAAGAGCACAAGTTGAATAGAGAAGATATCCACCATTGCGTAAAAGCCTCCATGCACATGAAAGCAATGACCATTGTTCAATGGATAATGTTTTTATCCTTGCGGGAGACCACTGATCAAGATAATGACTGTCCTTTAATACATGACGTTCACTTGAGCATGGGGCATCCAATAAAATTGAATCAAAACACTCGGTTTCTGTCCTGCACCATTTTGCTCCGTCACTGCATTTTGTCTTTATTTGATTTGATATTGAAGCAGGAAGTGATTCAGCAAGTACTTTTGACAATCGGTTTTTTCTCTCCGGGGAACGCTCATTTGAAACCATATTTGTATCAGAACTAATATTTCCTGCAATAATAATTGATTTACCACCGGGGGCTGCGCATAAGTCAAGCACATCACTGGCATCAGATACAGGAAGACATAGGGCGGCACAAATACTTGCTGAATCCATAAAATAAGGACGGCATCCAGAGTATTCTACCTGAATATAAGCAGGCTCTTTTAGAAGTGCTTCTTTTAACTCATTCCAGCTTTCAGAAAACAGAGTTGAATAATAATCCTCAAACCCCTGTGCTCCTCTTTGACTGTTATTTTCCCTGTTTTTACCCAAGATTCATTTCCCTAAAAAATATTTTTTATAATACTCATTCCCCTGCTTTTTTGCCTTGTTGAATGTTTCAATTCTTTCCTCAACGCTTCCAAGCTGTTCTTTCATGGTAGAAGGAACTATTGTTTTTTTGCCGCTGACATCAAGAATTTTTAATATTCCGGATTTCAATTTGAATTCAAGAACTTTTTTTTCGGCATTGCGTAGTTTTAAATTAAACTCCCTGTCTTTTGAGGCATTTTCCAAAAGATTCTCTGCCACTTTACCAAAAAGTTTTTCGCTAAGCATGATTACATGCACACCAGCCTCTATTGCCTGAACCGCCGCTTTATCTGGAGGATATCCATTTTCTGCAAGTGCTGCCATGAATATGTCATCGCTTATTACAAGACCTGTAAAACCAAGCTGATTTTTTAATTTCTCCGTAACCCAGACATTACTTAAACATGCGGGAGAAGAATCAACAGCTGGAACTCTTGCATGTGACATCAGCACACTGGAAGGATTTGAAGAAAGAATAAATCTCAACGGAATTATAAACTCGCTATCGATTCTTTTACTGTCATAATCTATTTCAGGCAGGCCTGTATGAGGATCAACGCTTGTGTTACCGGGAAAATGTTTTAGCACTGCATTTATTCCGTTTGCCTGATATGCGTTTACAGCCGCCATTGAATAGACTATTGACTGCGGTACATTTCCGAAAGAGCGTGTATCAAGGAATTCCATGTTTTCTTCATTAAGCGATTCTGCAACTGGAGCAAGATTCATGTCAAAGCCAATAGCCCTCATCTGCCTCGCCTGAATTGAATATAATTCATAAGCCTGTGATGGTGTCAGTACCTCACTTATTTTCTGAGCGGAAGGAAGTGTGTTTGACAGTGAACGAAGCCTGTTTACAAGTCCTCCCTCCTGATCAACTGCAAGGTATGGCCGTAAAATAGAATGACTGTCACAGTATTTCTCGATTGATGAAATGAAATCAATGCTTTCTTCGATTGTATCTCCAAGATTATATGCAAAAAAAAGTGCCCCGCCAGGAACCAGAGGCTTTCCGTCTGATGTCACTTCAACAGCAGAATAGTCTTTGTTTCCCTGGATATTCACAAGGAAAATCTGAGATATTGCCTGTTCCTCCGGTAACGAATCCAAATATTCCTCAAGGCAGGAATCTATCAAAGAATCATCAGTCTCAAATGCACTAAGATGAATCACTGGAGAAAAAAATAATATGCATAAAAGAAAAGAAAAAACTTTTTTCATCATTTTACAATCTTCTGGAAACTCTGTGACGTTACGACATCATCTGCGGCAAGTTCCTCTTCCTTCTGGAATTCATTTTTCCATGCCTCATACTTTTTTTCTTTAAGCTTTTCAAGGACCTTTGCTTTTTTCATTGCCTCTCGTACAACTTCACGTTTTTGCTCTGCAACCATTTCAAGCTGAACTAACTCTCCAAGCAAGGCATCTTTTCTTTGATCAAGGTATTTAAAAAAGTCCTGCGTCTGAACATGAAGTGTAAAATCATTTAATGAGTCTGCCTGTTTTGTTGCCTGAAATTTCTGTGTTGCAACTGTCTTAAGCTGATTATTTACATTTGCAATCTGTGCATTGACTTTTCCAAGCTCCATCTGAGCCTGATCAAGTTCAAAATTACGGAGGTCAAGGATTTTCTGCAGTGAGTAGGAAAACTTTTTCACCGCTTAACTCCCTATTTTGCAAGAATATCAAAGGTCGGATGTGCATTTGCAGGACTCTCTACATATTCCTCTTTTGGTATTGTAATTCCGCTGAGTTCAGAAAGCCTGTTGAGTGTATCTTCCATTGTCAAGTGCTCGCTTGTTTCCTGACACAGGAATTCCTCAATAGCCTGATGCTTGTCAATTGCCTCATCAATTTCTGGAGAATTTCCCTTTTGATATACACCTGCAAGAATCATTTCTTCCTGCTGTGCATAGTCTGCCATCCATTTCTTTACTTTTGTAACGGCCTTTAGTGTCTCCGGACCAGAAACTCTTCTGCTCAACCTGGAAATACTTGCAAGAACGTCTATTGCAGGATAATGCTGTTTTGCCTGTAGTGCACGGCTCAAGATTATGTGACCGTCCAGTGTTCCGCGAACTTTATCTGTAATCGGCTCATTCAAATCATCACCATCAACAAGGACTGAATAAAATGCTGTTATTGTTCCCTTTGCGTTGGTTCCTGTGCGCTCCAATAGCTTTGGAATCATGTCAAAAACAGAAGGAGGATAACCGCGCTGTGCTGGAGGCTCGCCTGTTGCAAGGCCTATTTCCCTCTGTGCATGGGCAAAACGAGTCACATTGTCAAACATCATCATGACATCGTTTCCCTGATCACGGAAATATTCTGCAATTGCAGTACAGACATAAGCAGATCTTAATCGAGCGATAGAAGGAGAATCACTTGTGGCTACAACAACAACTGAACGTTTAAGGCCTTCTTTTCCTAGATCACGCTCAATAAAGTCATTTACCTCACGACCACGTTCACCTATCAAACCTATTACATTTATGTCTGCGTTTGTATTGCGTGCTATTGTTCCAAGAAGTGTACTTTTACCAATACCTGAGCCTGCAAAAATACCGATGCGCTGTCCTTTGCCTACAGTAAGAAGTCCGTCTATTGCACGAACTCCTGTTGTAATTCTTTTCTTGATTGGTTTTCGCTCAAGTGGATTTGGAGCAGAAGCAAGTGCAGGGTACATTGCTCTTGGAAGAAATTCTCCCTTTCCGTCAAACGGTTTTCCTGTTGCATCAATTACTCTACCCAAAAGACCTTCGCCGACTGGAACCTCAAGAACATGACCAGAGGCTGTAACCTGTGCACCAATCTCGATTCCGTTTGTGTCACCATAAGCCATAAGACGTACAGTTGTATCTTCAAGACCTACGACTTCTGCGGTTAAATATGATTTTTCACTTGGAATTTCTATACGGCAGATTTCACCGACAACACAGCGGGGACCGTTGCTTTCTATCATCAGTCCCTTTACGGCAGTAACTGCACCTGTGTATTTGATTGTGTCGGTTGAACGAACAGCGTTTATATATTTGTCAAAAAAAGATTCCATACCCCACCCTCACGTTATGGATTATAAATCAGGATTCGG
>JAGADS010000202.1 GCA_017613485.1 Treponema sp. | reverse complement strand
TTATCCAGGAGTGCAGTGAGGGGGAAAAAGCCTACACACAGACATTCCATTCCCGCGTGGTTTTCGCCTAACCCACATCACCCTATGAATGAAAAAATCAAGGTAAGTGCCATCACAAGCGCAAATAACAAAGGCATTGCGGATAGTATCATCACTCCGGTAGAGGTGAAGAATTCAATTACCGGTATCTCTTTTGATACCAATGGCATATGGGATACAGGTGCGACCGCATCAGTAGTGACGAAATCGACCGCTGCCAAACTCGGACTCATTCCTGTAGGTCAAACACTTGTGCTTGGCGTGCACGGGAAGAAGAGAGTGAATGTGTATGACATAACCCTCACCCTGAACAATCGAGACATCACCCTTCGCACGCTGGTCACCGAATGTGACGAACTTTCTGCAGACAACAGTGTGGGGGTGCTTATTGGCATGAATGTCATCACAAAGGGTGATTTTGCCATCACCAACCATGAGGGTCATACAGTAATGTCGTTCAGAGTCCCATCCTTGCAGACAATTGACTTTGTTGCAGGCATAAAAAGCAGCCAGCTGGTTGTAAAAGGCAAACAGCCTGGCAGAAATGATCCCTGCCCATGCGGAAGCGGAAAAAAATACAAGAACTGCTGCGGAAAAAACGGCTGACAGACAAAACCGCATGTTGGAATGTTTTTCCGCCTTCTCCAGAATGGAACTGGCAGCGTCGGAGCTGATGCAGCTGAAAATGTGAGTCTATCTTAAATTCAAGAAATTCAAATCAAAAGCCGCACGCTCCTGCGGGGTAATGGAATCATATGCTTCCTGAAATATTGGAGAAGAGATCATGCTATTTTTTGTTTAAGACGTTACCGTATGAAATCCATTCATGCCACAAAATTCCGCCAATGGGCAAACCGTGTGTTAAAGGACTACATGATTTCTCTTCCCAGCTTGAATAAGCTCTTAGACGTAAAGTCAATTTTAGAAATACATGTTGTAAAGTGATTCCATTTCATTTTCAAGACATTCAGTATAGTAATTCTTGAAATAGATTCTGAGTGTTCCATTCGGGACATTTCTGTTTTCACTTTCAACCCTGCATAACACCATAGACCTTAGCCGATTATTATGTATTGAATATGGATATTTCATGTATCCATAGTAACGTTTGGGTTCATACATTATTACATCCTGCCAGTCATAGAAAGATTCCAATATGGTCTCTTTAATTTTATCTTTTACCAGATGAGATTCATTCAAGCAGTTTGGTAAGCAATGTACGTACCTCAGATATGCCTCAATTTGATCGTCATTAAGTGAATCTTCCTCATTTTTAAGGGCTATTGCGATTTTAAGCGCATGAAACCATTCATAAATGTATTGGTTGTAGTCCTTTCCGTCTTCAAACATTACATATTCCTCTGTACCTTTGTTGTTGACCAATATAGCCAAGCCCAAAAAATCATTTTCAATGTTTCTAATCACTTTATATGTGAAGAACATCTCACTGACAAAGCTTTCATAATATTCATTGGTATCATCCTCTTCATCATTCTTTACGGCATTCCCATTACATCCGAGTATCAAACAACACATTATAAGAATTATAATGAACCATGTCGCTTCTTTTCTGATTTCAAATAGATTCATTGTGACTATTGTTTCTCTTTCTTTCTTTTCTTTAATTCCTTATTGTATCCTGTACCAATCCAATATTCAAATATTTCTGATTTTGACGTAAAGTAAGCGCCATTCTTTTCCCATTCTTGTTCTAACATCTCGTTGTTTTTGAACACTGCATCTATCGCTTCAGCATAAAAATAGCTGTTCCGGTGTATATCAATGCTTTTTAATATTTTTCTAATTTGTGCATCATCATCGTACAAAGTTGCTTTTTTCAGGTTTAATTGTGGTCGTGCAGCAAGGTAGTTGCTTAATTCCATGATTTTTAGAAACATTCTTTCCCTGTTGGCAATCTCCTTTTTAAAGTCATCAATTGGAAGATTGTATGCCTTATCAAACTCTTCGCGGGAGTGAAACAGATTATTTAACTGTTGGTAGGCACCTTCACGGCAATCACATTCCGGCAGAGTGCCATCAAAAAAAGCCATATCAAAGGAAAGTCTGGTTGAGAAGAAGCAATGACATTCTTTGTAGGCGCTATCTGCACGCTGCTTTTGTTCAGGATGTTGTGAGTAATAGATCTCCATAAAATCCTGCGGATATTTCTTTCTGGTTTCCCTGTAAACCTCCTCTTCAACTTGTTCCACCATTCCAAGTATTTCAGTATGCTTTGTTTGCAGAGCTTTTTCCAGTTCCTCTTCTTTGCCAAACAAATTTATGGGCAGATCGTCAGTGATTGTCCGTTGCTGAAGGTTATATGGATAGGCCAGTAAACGAGCATTGGCCGTTTCAGTCAATTTGTGCAGTTTGTCGTTGTATTTTGAAAATATTATAGAATCGTTTGTATATCTGGTTGCAATTTCTGCCTTTTTGGATTTAACAGTGTCTAACAGCCAATTCAGTGTTTCTGACAACTTCTGGTTTTTTCCATTCAAACTGTCGGGTAGAGATAGGGCAATCCGGTTCTCAATAGTGTCATATGGCAGTTGTTTCAAATATCTATGGTAGTCTTCAATGGCCGATTGTAGGATGCTGTCTGCCTGTTGAAAAATGGAATCGTTTATTCTTTTCTGCTCCTGCTCAGCTTTAATTTTTTGCAGTCTGGCCTCCTCTTCGGCTATTAGTTTGGCTGTTTCAGGGTTCTTATGAAAAGG
>JAGADS010000201.1 GCA_017613485.1 Treponema sp. | reverse complement strand
AGATGGCGGCAACAAGTCAAACGGTACTATCACAATTAATGGTAAGACAGCATCTTCTGGGGAACCGGACAAAATAGAAAACGGCATTCTTAAACTCGGCTACGGACAGATAGCAACAGAGCCTACAAAATATCTGGGGAAAAATACCTTTACTTCAATTGAATTTCCTCCATCATTGCAGAAAATAGGAAACTCCACATTCGTTCAGAATCAGAAATTAAAGAAGCTTGTGATTCCTGGAACCGTAAAGGAAATCGATGAATGGGCATTCTCCGGCTGTAAAGTGCTTGAGGAGCTTGTCATAGAGGAAGGTGTTGAGGTCATCGGCTTTTCTGCATTCTATGACTGTTTAAAACTCAAATCGGTTACACTTCCAAAATCATTGCGTTCAATTGAAGAAAGCAGCCTTTTCTGGGGAAGCACAACCGGAAAAACAATCCGCTGTTATGCAGGAACTGAGGCATACCGTCTTGCCGTAAACAAGGGCTTTAAAGTAGAGATAATCGGTACGGTGGAAAAGGAAGACAACCCTATCAGCGAACTTGTTTATTCCGACAGCAAGGTGATTAATCCTCTTGAGGGAAAACTCAGCAACCTGAAATATGTTGGAATCAGCAATGCACAGACAATTTCGGACGGAGCATTCAAGGATTATCCAGTTGAATTGATAGATATATCATCTTCAGTAAAAAGTATAGGAAAGAATGCTTTTAATTCAGCAACAAAACTCCGTATGCCTCGCGGAAGTTATGCAGAATCATGGGCAAAACAGAACGGCTATTATCTGTGCGGTACACTTGCAGACCTTTCAACTTACACAAAAGACAGAAGCCTCAAGATAGATGAGAATTTTACACGCATCATGTGTGACAGCGAAACTCCGGCAGATCTTGGTAAATACAAATTCAAGGTGAATCAGCCGCTTGTATTGAATGTAGTGCAGAACAGACTTGAGCTTACAAGCTACATGCTCTGTCCATGCTCGAATGTAAAGATAATAAAAATCGGCACAGACGGGAAAGAAACGGTTGCGGCAAAGTATTCCAAGGTGCAGCCACTGGCACGGTATGTTGTCATTGGCAATGTAGATTCAAGCTCAACTTACAGGGTTACTGCCGATGATGATTTTTACAGAAGCCTGACTGATATTCCTGTTGACTGGGAGGTCTCGTTCCCCGCCACTCTGGGAGAATATTATGATGGTTTTGATGATATAAATGCCTCCATCGCACGTGAATGGATTTCCCTGATAACACAGGCGGCCTGCATAACGGGAAGCTCATCATTTGCAGATTATTTCCTTTCATCGCATCAGAGGTTCTATTCAAAAAAAGAGATGCTTACGGATAAGGATATTCAGAAAACATACCAGCGTGTAATGAAGCAGCAGAAGGAATTAGGTGTTGCCACTGACAGTAAGTCATATCCTATATTTGGAATATATGATGCTCCGGGATTTGGTCTTTTGCAGCAGTATTTTGGAAATCAGTATAATGATGATAACTGGTTCATCCTGGGTACGGCTAAAAATTCCAGGATAAAGAGCAATGCAAACTGGTTTGTATGTATTGCAAGCGGAATCATGCTGAATGCAAATTATACGACCGGTTCAAATCTTAGTGACATGACAGGTCACAGCATATTGTTTACCGATGAATTCGGATATATTGCACGTCAGTTCAAGACTCAGAAGCTTTTGCCCTATGATGATGAGCATATTCTTTCAACTATGATATTCAAGTAAGTGCCCAGTTGAATTACATGCAAAGAAAACTTATAATGTAAATGAGTTTTCTATGGGTAGAATGAATAAAAAACTGGACATGCTCAACGGTTCTCTGTGCGACAAGATTTTGATTTATGCGATTCCATTGGCACTTACCGGAATCCTGCAGCAGCTTTTTAACGCATCTGATGTGGCTGTGGTAGGACGTTTTGCCGGTGAGGCGGCTATGGCGGCTGTCGGCTGTAATACCCCGATCGTGTCCTTTCTGGTCAATCTTTTTCTTGGACTTTCACTTGGAAGCAATGTCATAATATCTCAGTTTATAGGGCAGGGGGATCTTTCGCGGGTCTCCAAGGCCGTTCATACCTCGCTGGTGCTCTCTGTTCTTGGTGGAGTGGTAATTGCGCTGATTGCAGAGCTTTTGGCGGCTCCAGTTCTCCATCTGCTGGGTGTTCCGGAAGATGTATACCCGATGGCGCTCCTTTACCTTAGGATTTATATTGCGGGGCTTCCTGTTATTTTTCTCTATAATTTTGAGGCGGCGATTTTCAGGAGTCAGGGAAAAACGGAAAAACCACTCATTGCGCTGGCATTATCCGGATTCCTGAATGTCGGCTTGAATGTGTTCTTTGTCCTGGTGCTGCACAGAAAGGCTGATGGAGTTGCTCTTGCCACGGTTATCGCCAATGCAGTAAGTGCCGTAATTCTTCTTTTCATGCTTCGTTCAGAGCAGAGTGCAATCCATGTGGATTATTCAAAACTGCAGATTGACGGTTCACTTTTAACGAAAATCCTGCAGATCGGTATTCCTTCAAGTTTGCAGAGCTGTGTTTTTTCCGTGTCCAACATGTGCGTCCAGTCAGCAATCAACAGTCTTGGAACACTTGTGATAGCGGCCTCATCTGCTGCATTTAACATAGACTGCTTCTCGTTCTTTATAATCAACTCATTCGGTCAGGCATGCACCACCTTTGTCGGGCAGAATTATGGTGCGGGAAACGAGGACCGGTGCCGAAAGACGCTGAAATATTCATTCCTGCTGGATGCACTGTTT
>JAGADS010000019.1 GCA_017613485.1 Treponema sp. | reverse complement strand
AAGGCAACGGCATGGATTCAACATGAAAAGAAAGCACTTCTAGAGACAAGGGATTTGCTTGTAAACGGAGAGAATTCAACTTACAGGGATAAAAGCAAGGATTTACAGAGTCAGCTCACCACTATTCTTGAACCTAGGGATTATCTTTACATACATTTCCCCGACGGAACCCATTTTTCAACAGAACCGCAGTTCCTTAAACGAGTCCGTGCCGAGATTAACTTTTTCCTGAAATGGGTTGATTGAACGGCATATTACATATAGATTGCCGGATCGTGTCCGGCAATGACAAATCATTTCTGGAAATTCAGATAGCTGGATGCCTTTACACGCTCAAGATGAACGCTTGCACCCGCATTGTTCTCCATGAACTTCTCAAGACTGATTTCAGTACCGTTCTGGAATACGGAGCATGCAAATTTTCCCTTGTCGGTGATGTACGGGAAGAAGACAGCGTTTCCGTCGAATACAGCCTCGTCAACCTTTGTTTTTGATGTGTGCCTTATTGCCCCAAGGAAGAACCAGCCAGGCTCACGGTTTGCAAGAACGTAAAGCAGCGGTTTTAAAGACTCAACCTTATAACCCACATTCGGGATATAGCTTGAAGCAGACACCACGCGTGAATCTGAGGTTATCTCTGATACAAAGAAGCGGTCCGTTACATCCACACCGCCTGTGATGTATGTGTATTTGTTCTTTACTGAACGTGCTGTAAGGGCTTTTTCTGCAAGATGGCGATCCCAGTCAAGGTTAAGCGTAAGATTCCAACCCTGGCTTATTACACCTGCTTTTGAGTAGGGCTCAAATTTAACGGTCGGTTGTATCAAATCCGAAATCCTTGTTCCTTTTCCGCCCTGTGCAGTAATTATGCCGTCTATCACCCATTTAACAAATCCGGGAGCACTTACGACAAGAGTTTTTCCGTTATTATCCACGGCCTCAGGCTCAGAAAGCCTCCAGTAATTCAATGCCTGGTCTTCTGGTTCCGGGAGATAGGGAATTCCCTTTGTAATGTAATACGGCTCTCCTATCTCATTGTATGCAACGTCTTCCTTGTATTCCATTGAAGGCAGGGCTGACCTGATGGCTCCAATCATCGTCTTGACTTCATCATACTGCCCCGGAATTGAGGTTGCGGCATCCCAGTCCATTGAGCGTTGGGTCATGTTCAAAAGGGTCTGGAAAGAAGTAGTGTAAATTGCATCAAACTGTATGGCAACAGGCACTGAGCGGGAAAGATATGAACCGAATACAATCAAATCTGCCACGGTTTTGTTACCGTCTGGACGTATCTGAAGATAGACATCAGGATTTTCCGTAAAAAGAATGACGACTTTTTCTGCCTTTCCGCTTGAAATATTACGATAGAGCATCCATGAACCGCAGGAATACCTTGAGAACGAGGCCCTGGTCTCGGTTTCTATTGAATCTCCGCTTATGATGTTGACCTGAATGAAAGACTGAGGACATACTGTAACAACAAGGGAATTTCCTTCCTGCTCTGCCCTTACCTGAAATGTATCACCGGCCTGATCCTGCATTATTACGGACTGTTTGGCCATGACTTCCTTTACTGGAGCCTTGAGCCATGAATTTTGAATTGTACGCCGCAGTGAAGTTGAATCAGGGATACCTGCCCTGTTATAGTCAGCAAAAGAAATTCCAGCAGCAAAAAAGGCAAAAACTGAGCCCAGCAGTATCTTTTTGAGCAATGTCAACTTAGTCATATTAGACTTGTCCTCCTATGCCGGCAGCAGGCATCAGATAATCAGCCACCGGTTCCGTGTCTTCAAAGCTCATGGCACCATCTGCCAGACGAACCTCGCCTTTTACCACTGTTTTGTCAGGATTATGAATCATTCCATCGTCCTCTTCATCCGGATGTCTTCCGACCGGGGCATTACTCAGCAGAAGCTTTAGTCGGTTAAGCTGGTTTACCTCACTTGAACCCGGATCGTAGTCAACTGCAGCTATGTTTGCGGCAGGATAACGACGACGCAGCTCCTTGATCATGCCCTTTCCGGTAACATGGTTCGGGAGGCATGCAAAAGGCTGTACGCAGGCAATGCTCGGACAACCGGAATGAATCAGCTCAACCATTTCTGCCGTAAGGAACCAGCCTTCTCCAGTGATGTTTCCAAGCTGAACGATGTCATCCACCCCTTTCATCAAATCGTATATGATTGTCGGGGATTCAAAACGGTGGCTCTTATTTAGAGCTTTCTTCATATATTTTCGGTAAAGTTCAAGGAACCATACAAGCATTTTTGCATTTCTTTCGGTTTTTTTCGGGAAAGCAAGCTCCTTGTGGCGGAAAATTCCCGTACTGAACGTATAGAAGAGGAAATCAGCCAGATCCGGCATGACACACTCGGCGCCCTCGCGTTCAATTACGTCAACTATCTGGTTATTGGCCGTAGGATGGAATTTTACAAGAATCTCTCCTACAACACCCACACGAGGCTTTTTGACAGGCACCAGAGGAAGATTGTCAAAGTCACGTACAATTCCCTTAATGAGCTTGTGATATTTGCGGATTGAAAGGGATTTCAGCGCAATCTGAGCCCTTCCATCCCATTTCTCATACAGGGCATTGGCACTTCCGGGAACCTTCTCGTAAGGACGCACACGGTAAAGTATTCGCATGAAAAGGTCGCCTATCATGATGGAACGCAGGGCACGGTGTAAAAGCGGGAATGAGATTGTGAATCCCGGGTTTACCTCGAATCCCTGTGCGCTAAGAGAGATAACCGGTACCTGTGACATTCCGGCGTCATTCAGGGCACGGCGAATAAATCCTATGTAGTTTGTGGCACGGCATCCACCGCCTGTCTGGGTAATCATAAGGCTTACGTTGTT
>JAGADS010000200.1 GCA_017613485.1 Treponema sp. | reverse complement strand
TGAAAAACGAAGCAGTGTTTTTGGAACAGGCTCTCATCATGTATGCCCTTAACATACTCCGCAAGCATAACTTCACTACCTTTATAACTCCAGATGTTGCACGCGAAGAAATCCTCAAGGGAATCGGCTTTAATCCACGTGGAAACGAAAGCAATGTTTATGCCATTGAAGATGAAGGAACATGTCTTGTTGCCACTGCAGAAATCACTTTGGGCGGTTTCCATTCAGGGGAAATTCTTGACAAAAGCAAGCTGCCGCTTTTTTATTGCGGACTGTCACACTGTTTCAGAAGGGAAGCAGGTGCCGCAGGACACTTTAGCAAGGGACTCTACCGCGTACACCAGTTTGACAAGGTTGAAATGTTCGTTTACAGCCTCCCTGAGCAGAGCGATGAAATCCATGAGAAACTAAGATTGATTGAGGAAGAAATCTTTACAGGACTGGGCCTTCCATTCCGTGTTGTTGATACATGTACTGGAGACCTTGGTGCCCCAGCCTACCGCAAGTGGGATCTTGAAGCATGGATGCCTGGACGCGCTGACGAAGAACATCCCGAAGGAGACTACGGAGAAGTTACTTCCACATCAAACTGCACAGACTATCAGGCACGCCGCCTTAACGTAAAATATCACGACGATGACGGCAAGAACAAATACGTTCACATGCTTAATGGTACTGCCATTGCTGTTGGAAGAGCCATGCTTGCAATCATTGAAAACTACCAGAATGCAGATGGTTCAATTACTGTTCCACCAGTTCTTGTTCCATACTGTGGTTTTGATAAAATCGGTCCCAAGACAGAAGATTCTTCACCGGTTTATTCATCCAACAGGGCAAAGAAATAGGAATCACAATGCCAGAAAGAAGTTCCAAAAGTCCGCTGATGTACATGATGCTCATACTCACGTTTATTGCAATAGCGGCTGTACTAAAGCTTACAGAATCATTCTGTCTGCCCATAATTCTTTCGGTTCTTCTTTCCTTTGTGTTTTATCCTTTTTGCAAGAAACTCAATAGGCTGCATATTCCGTGGATTTTGTGCATACTCTTTGTATTTCTGGTATCCTTCTTCCTGATTTTTGGAATAGGCAACCTGCTTTACAATACCATCAAATCGATAATAAAAGTTTATCCAAGCTATGAACAGCGCTTTACTGATTTGTACCAGCTTTTCTGCAAGACATTTCAAATTCATTATGATCAGGAAGCAGACTTATTTACCAACCTGTGGAATTCACTTAATGTCCGTACTGCTGTCCAAAACCTTGCAATTTCTTTAAGTGCCAACCTTGTCTCATTTGTAAAAGTATTTGGTGTTGTTTTAATTCTTATGATATTCCTCCTGATAGAGTTTAATGGCGTAAAGCCAAAAGTCAATCTTGCTTTTGCCGACAGGGAGGAGCTTCAGGGAAAAATCAAGTCAATTGCGAGTACCACCGTAAAGGAAGTTACCCACTATATTTCCATAAAATTTCTGATTTCACTTTTGACAGGACTTCTTGTATTTACAGTATGTCTTGTAGCCGGGCTTGATTTTCCAGTAATCTGGGGAGCCACAGCATTTGTCCTTAACTTTATACCGACTTTGGGTTCCATACTTTCCTGGGCAACTACCACTGTTTTTGCACTGCTTCAGTTCTATCCGTCATGGGGCATGATAATTTTTGTGTCAGTCTCTGTTCTTGCCATAAACTTTATCTTGGGTAACATCGTAGAGCCTCGTTGGGAAGGTTCTGACCTGGGGCTTTCTCCGTTCATCATCCTTGTAAGCCTTTCTTTCTGGGGATGGATGTGGGGCTTTATCGGAATGATTCTTGCAGTTCCGCTAACTGTTATCCTTAAAATCATTTTTGAAAACACCACAGTTCTAAAACCTGTTGCAATACTTTTGGGGAATTCAGGTAAAAAGAATTCTGAGCAGGAAAAAACAAAATAGAGTGGACAAAGCCTGTCACTTCATTCTTTCTGCAATAAAGCGTTCGTCTTCTGCCTTGATTTGGGTTATCGTACACAAATAGCATTCAAGATCTGGAGAAGATGCGGCGTAGATGTCGCTTACAGTGCACCCAATCAAAATTGAGCGTGTTAAAAATGCAGAAAGCCTTACTTCAAGAGAAAGAGTGTAATCTGATTCAAGTTCAAGTTCCTGAGCATATTTTCTTTTGCCGAATACTATTTTTTCATCATCAATATAAATCAAGTCCAGGGGGATTTGAGTTCCGTGGACCGTATCAAGGTTTTCTTCCATTTCTGGATCGCACAGATAGCATGCTATTGGGAGGAGATGCATTCCGTTACCAATCAAAGACGGTGACTGTGTTTTCCTTTGGTTTACAAATTGAGTCATAAGCTTTCGGCATTCATCCTGTACGGACGCAGGTACATCATTCCATACCGGACGTGACAAAAGTGAATAAGAATCTGGAACCAGGCATGGAATTGTAACCGTCTTTTTGTTTTCGTCAAAATAAAATAGTTTTGCCCTGAATGATTTTTCATTAAGAGTTGAAGACGACTTTACACGTCCAATATTTTTTGGGATGACTATTGCAAGTCCCTGTGAACTGTCCTGCAGAGTGGAATCAAAACAATAGCCCACTTGGTTTACATAGAATTGAACGCTAATTTGATTACCCACAGATTTGTCAAGTGTTCCAAAAGATTTTGAAACAAGCAGTATTCCCTGTGGGTTGAACGACAGATATTTGGACTGGATTTCGACCTTCATTCCAAAGGTCATGTCTTTGACGATTATGTCAATGTTTCCCGATTCGAGAGTCTTAAGAACATTTTCTTTTTCCAGCCCCTTTAGCATCACAGCTCTCCTTTTAGGGCAATGTTATGAATCTTGTATAAACCGGAACTGTCTTCTTTTAGGTAAAGGAGTACATCAAGTGTAAAATCATCTTTTGTCAAGAAACGTACCGGACACTGCATAATCTCCAGGCTTATAAACGGTTCCCCCAAAATGTATGAAGAAAAAGTTGAATAGCCCAAATTGCCCAGGTCGTATTTGAAAAGAACAAGAGAATACATGCATCCCTGAGCCATATAATACTCCGCATTTTTGGCTGATGCTATGGCTGTACAGAATTCATCGAGAGTCCTTCTGGCGGCTTCGGGACAATTCCTCATGTCAAGAGATGCAAATCCTTCTATCATCGGATAAATGGGGTCGTATTCATCTTCCGCGCCGGATGCAAAAATGTACTGGGGATTTCCGGCAAGAGATTTTACAATACCGTCTGCCCCAATCAACCTGGAATTCAATACTGAAGATTCAATTTCCTGTTCCCATTTTATTGATGCACCAAGTTCTTCAGATTCTTTTCTTAGCGTGTACATTTCAAATTCAGAATCCAATGAATTGTGGCTGCATGACGAAAAAAACAGCGTCAGAGAGAATAATGCCAACTGTATTAACCAAAATCCAAGTTTTTTCAAGACAAACATATTCTATCATAAAATCGGCCATTATTACAGTCCCCAATAGAATTTAAGGCAGTAATAGATGATCTGAACGTTTTGGGAGGTTATCAAAAGAGGCAAAATATGATATTATGTAAGATGTAAAAAACTAAAAAATTACAGGAGATGTTCAAATGGCTTCAAGTCAAGAGATTTTAGGACCCCACGACAAACCGCCAATCGGACGCTGGATACCGCTTAGCATTCAGCATGTATTTGCAATGTTTGGAGCAACCATTCTGGTTCCGCTTCTAACAGGCCTTAGTACGTCCACTGCCCTATTTACGGCCGGTACGGGTACACTCATTTACATTCTGCTTACGGGAGCAAAGGTTCCTGCATTTTTGGGATCTTCCTTTGCATTTATCCCCGCACTGCAGACAATTTCATCCACCTATGGAGTTCCTTATGCAATGGGTGGTGCCATATGCGCAGGTCTTTTCTATGCAATTGTGGCCGGAATCATCAAGGTATCTGGAAAAGGATGGATAGACAAGGCACTTCCACCTGTAGTAATCGGATCCGTAATCATTGTAATCGGTTTGGGACTTGCTCCTACAGCCATAGATGAAGCCTTTTATCTGGACGGAAACTATTCACTTGTATGCTCAAGCATAGCGGCAGTTACACTGATCATAGCTATTCTTGCAACCATCTTCCTGAAGGGATTCTTTAACACCATCTCCATCCTGATTGGTTTGATTGGAGGTTATCTCTTTGTCCTGATTATGGGATTCTTCTTTAACAGCTATCACTTGATTGATTTCTCAGGCGTAAAGGATGCACCATGGTTTGGACTGCCATTCCTACAGAGGGACGGAAGTTCTTATTTCTGGATGGTTCCTAAATTCAACATTGTTGCCATCCTTACCTTTGTCATCGTTTCAATTTCTACAATCTGCGAACATCTTGGAGATACACTCACCACATCAACTGTTGTTGGAAAAGACTTTACAAAAGACCCGGGACTTCACCGCACGCTTTTGGGAGACGGTGTTGCAACAGCATGGGCCGCTTTATGGGGTGGACCGCCTAACACTACTTACGGTGAGAACATCGGTGTCATGGCAATCACAAAAGTATATTCAGTTTGGGTCATTGGAGGAGCCGCAGTTATTTCCGTACTCCTTTCTTTCTGTCCAAAATTCGGAGCTTTGATTTCTACAATTCCAACTCCGGTTCTAGGTGGAATATGTACCCTGCTCTACGGTCTGATCGCTTCTTCCGGTTTGCGCACAATTGTTGAAAGTGGTGTAAACTACAAGGACAAGAGGAACCTTACCATTTCTTCCGTAATTCTTGTAATAGGAATCGGTGGCGGACTTTTGCAGTTTAAGATTGGAAGTGACTTTACATTCAGCTTGGGTGGTGTAGCTCTTGCAACTGTAATCGGTATCATTCTTAACCTTGTGATTCCACGGGATAAGGCTGCCAACTAAAACACATTCATTTACAAATAAAAGAGCCCTTCAAAATACATGTGATTCTGAAGGGCTTATTTATTGACGCATGGCAGACTCGAACTGCCGACCCTCTGCTTAGAAGGCAGATGCCGCCTCAAATTTCATATCTATTGAGTTTTAACAGCCGTAAAACTAAAATCGGACTCTGCTGAATAACAATCCGCATTATCAGCCGTTGCTGAAAACTTCAGCTTTCTGTATACATAATCGGTTTTACAAACAATTATGACTACAATTTTATTATTAACATTAGATTTATGATTTGTCAATAGACAAACAGATTTTTTTTAAATAAAATCTTTGGCATGTTTGGAGAAATTGTCAGAAAAGAACTAGTCAGACAAAAAATGGATGCTAAAGAGTTGTCGGCAAAAACAGGAATTCCTTACAGTACATTGCTTGCTTATTTGGATAAAAGGCAAAGTTTACCTAATATAGTCATGGGCTGCGAAATCGCCCGGGTCCTTGGAGTAAGTGCAGAATATTTAGTAACTGGCCAGGATATTCCTTGCAGTAAAACTCTTGAAAACAACCTATTGGCCCTGAATGATGCCATTACTGAACTGTCAGACTGTCTAAGGAGCTTATTGCGATACTACCATAACAGATAAATCCGAAAATATAATTAAAAACAAAAGCTATTATTATATAACTTAATCAGGAGGTATTTATGAGGACGAAGATTAAGGAAATTGCCGCATCTATGTATTCAGATGGATATACCAGCCGTCTGGAAATGATGGGGCGCAGTATGGAAGCAAAGACAATCAAGCAGAAGGAAATGCTGCTGTCTATTATTGTGGGAGAGTTCGGAGATAGAAATCTAGATGACATCAAGATTAAAGAAGTCATGTCATTTTTGTTTTATATTGACAGAAGCAATTCCTGGAAAAACCGGTGTCTGACTGTTATAAGTGAAATATATGAGGAATACAACTGGAGCCATAAAAGACAAATCCCAAGACCAAAATTCCCACGATTTATTAATAACTCTACCAAAAGCGATGTATTTACGGAGGAAGAACTTACTGTTTTTTTTAATTCTGCATATTGGACTGATAAAACATGCAGACTTCTTTTCTTACTTATAGCCGGCTGTGGTTTACGGCTTGGTGAAGGACGCGCTGTAAGGAAAAGACAGTTTCAAGAAAATTCTTTAATTGTCGACGGATTCATTAGTTCCACTGGAAGACGTACAAACTACAACAAGGGAGGAAAAAATGTCTCAGATGGGAAAATCCGTGTTGTTCCTGTTCCAGACAGGATACTGTCAGAAGTTACTGATTATTTGTCCCTTTCAGATTATCTTGATGATGACTATGTTTTTATCAGACACGGTAAGCCTTTGCCACAAAGATACACAGAATCTGTTTTTCAAAGGACATTAAAAAAATCTGGAATCAATGTAAATGGACGTAAACTTGTTCCACACTCGCTTAGATACACTTATGTTACACTTTTACGGCGCACCAGTCCTGTTGATGATGTAAGAAGACTTGTCGGACACACATCAGCCAGCATGACAGAGTATTACACGAGGCCAGGTCTTTCAGACTTATTGCAAAATGCAGACAATTTCAAAAGTACGGTTGACAGGATTTTCGGATAAGAACTAGTTTTTCTTTGAGAAAACAAACTTGAGTTTCCCATCTTCTAGACTAAGAGCCGCCTTGAAAACTTTTCCATCTTTGTTTTTCATTGTTTTCTGTCCGGTCTTTTTACCGGAGAGCAGAGCTTTTACATCTGTTTGGGAAACAAGAGCTCCTGACACGGTCTGCCATATTTTGAACTGACATCCTGTCTTATACTCTGAGCAGTAGTAGTTGCTTTTCCCGGCTATAATTCTGCCCTTTTTACAGATAGGACAAGTACCCAATGACTCTTTCTCCGGTTTTACCCATTTTTGGGTAATGGAAATCTTTGGGAGGTTTTCCCTTATGAATTTTGTTATTCCATAAAGAAACTCATCAGGCGCATCCTGAAGTTGCTGTTCCCACATTGTTGTTGTTCCAATAGAAATAAGGTTCCGCAAATCGGGAATGTCGATGACTGTTTCAATCAGGAAACATCCCAGTTCAGTAATCAGGAGATTCTGTTTTTCCTGTCTGACATACTGATGATGTATCAGTTCTGAAATTATGGATGCTCGTGTTGCAGGAGTTCCAAGTCCAGCAAGTTTCTTACCGTCGGAATTCTCATCTTTCGGATTTTCCATAAGAGATAATAAACTGGCATTGGTGAAATGTTTCTTTGGTTTAGTCTTTTTATCAAGCAATTCGTTTCCAACAATTTCTACAAGATCTCCGGATTTTAGATCCGGGAGACTCTGATTGTCATCATCATCCTTTTCTTCTCCTTCCTCAACCTTTTTCTTCCATCCCCATCTTGTAACAGTCCTTCCGGAAGCAGTAAAGCTTAGTCCGTCTTTTTCCCCGGTAATCATCGTCTGTATATAAAGATACTCCTTCATTACCGTCTGAAAGAACCTTTCCAAAACGATATTGTAGACATCCTTTTCTTTCTGTGTGGCTTCTTCAGGAATTGGACTTAGTGGAATCAGGGCATGATGTCCTTGTATTTTTTCGCTGTTGAAAAGTCTCTTATTTGATGAGTCTATCAGGTTTTCGTCACATCCCTTTGACTCTAAAGGATAGGCTGAAGAAAGATTCCTGAATGTTTTTCTGAAAAGCTCCACGTTGTCGTCACCCAGATAGGATGAAGAAGTCCTCGGATACGACATGCATTTGTATTCCTCGTACAGTTTCTGGACTATTGAAAGGGTTTCTTCAGGTGAAATATGTAGTCTTGTCGAGCAGTCCTTCTGCAGAGCTGTAAGTGAATAAAGCAAAGGAGGTAGCTCACTTTTCTTTTCCTGTATGACTTCTTTGATTTCAAGCTGTCCGGTAAGGTTTCGTGCTTTCTGAAGTTCTGGTGCTTCCAATTCATAAAAATCTTTTTTTCCTCCGGCCGTAAGAAACATGTAAAAGTCCTGACCTTGATGTGATATTCTCAGACGGAACTGCCAGTAAGGGGCAGATTTAAATGCGGCGATGTTTTTGTCCCGGAGATATATTGCACCCAGTACGGCGGTCTGTACTCTGCCGAAATGAAGAAGATGATGAGTCGATCCTGTCAGCAGACGGGTAATATTCATGCCTATAAGCCAGTCAGCCTTTGATCTTGCCGAACCGGACTTCCGGTACATGGCAAAAGAGGAAAGTGGCTTTGCATCTGCTATTCCCTTTTTAACCACTTCCGGTGTTAATGCTTCGCTCACCCAGAAACGTCTAGCCCGCTCGTAGTTATCAAATTTCAGGTATTCAAGAATCAGAGCTCCGATTAGTTCCCCTTCCCTGTCGGCATCAGTTGCCAGAATGAAGTCATCAGTACCGAAGGTTTTGAATGCCAGTGCAATGATGTCCAGAACCTTTTTTGTATCTTCCTTTGGTTTTATCCTGAAGTTTTCCGGTAAAATCGGAAGATCAGACAGGTTCCACTTTCTGTATTTTTCGTCATAATCTTCTGGCATATACAACTCAAGCAGATGACCGGCCGCAGACACAATGCAAGAGTTTCCGTCCTTCTCCCACCATCTCTTCGTCTTTGAGAAAGAATATCCTCCAAGTCCAGTAGCTATGTCTTTCGCCACTGATGGTTTTTCAGTCAGTATTATCATGCTTATAAGCTAACACAGGATTTAAAAAAAGGAAACAGTAGATTTTATTCATATGACAGGGAATGCGAGATAAAGAGACGTATTACGTTTTATTTTTTTTCCTCTAAAAAAAATGTTAATTCTTTGCCCTGTCATAATTTATATGTATGCTATTAGTATTCTTTCGTGTATTCTCTTTGTTGTTTTTGTATGCTCTTGAGATTACAATTTTTTTTGAGTTTTTTTGCCTTTTTTATTGACTTTTTTTTGATATAGCCCCATTATTTTACTTGGAGGTAGATGCTGGAGTTCACGCACATTAGGATTTTCAGACATTGACTGGGATCGGATTTTTCCAGAACCGGTCAGAACTTTAAAAAAAGTAAGCCGCACTCATGATGACATGGGAGACCTCACCCACGTTTTAAGGCTGCTGGGAAGAAAGTCAAAGGCTCCTTATTTCCGTCAGGAAAAAAGTTTTTCCACTCCTATAAGACAGCAGGTTTGTATTTTAAAGGCAAATTACGGAAGAAGCTTACAGTCACACAAAAAATTTCTTGGAACATACATGCCGCAGAAAAACAAGGACGGCGTGGAAATTAAACCGAAGATTTTCGGCAATGTCTCAGATGAAGAATACAAATCAAATATTACACCAGATCATATAAAGTTCGTCCTTTCACCGGAGACTTCTCTGGACGAAAAGTCACTCAAATCATTCACAGAAATTTTCATGGAGCGTGTTTCCTTCGAGACAGGCTTTAATCTCTCATGGCAGGCAGCATGTCACACCGACACGGCCCACCCTCATGTTCATGTAGTCATAAATGGCATCGACCGGGATGGAAAAAAGGTTCATTTCAGGCGAGATTTCATCAAATGTTTCGGAAGAATGACCGCACAGGAAACACTTACATCCCTGATAGGAGAAAGAACGCAGGAGCAGATTCTATCCGCCCAAAACAGAAAGATTACGGCCAGACGATTTACTTCCCTTGACGAGGAGATTGAAAGATGCTTATCGACAGACGAATCCGGATGTTATTATCCTGGCCACGACTTCACCCTGCTGCGCCGTCTTGACGAGCTGTACAAGATGGGACTTGCAGAATACAGGAAAGGTCATTATTGCCTGAAAGATGACTGGAAGGAAACGCTCGTTGCAACGGGAAGATACAACATGTTCCTTGATGCAAAGGATTACATCAAGACTCCATCCCTCAAGCTTTACAATCCTGAAGACGGTATCATAAGCGGAACTGTCCGCCACATATACAGGATGAATGATGAGGATGTATGGACTAATGCCCTGGTAATCGAATCAGCCGAAAGCTCTTTTTTCGTACCGCTGTACAATCCAGTTCGCGGCGTGAAGGAAGGATCGGAAATTTCTCTAAGTGCGGGAAAATCTCAGAAGGGAAAACTTACAGTTAAAATTTATGAAAAAAAAGGACCGGACATAGACTCCGGCTACTCACGCTAAAAAGGAGGTATAAAAAGCATGAGCAAGAAGAATTATTTAAAAGACAGGCCTGGGGCGAAAAACTATAACTGGACATGGGATTTTATAAGAATCTCTGTTCCGATTACACTTTTCGTCATCGGATGGTTTATCGCTGCAAATGTTTTTGCTCGGGACATAAACTATAATCCTACCATAACAGGACCTGCCCTTGTCGTGATTTTCGGTAAGCCGATATATAATCCCGTTTACTACATTCTGGCTTTATTCATCTATATGAAGGAGGCATGGGCAAGACCTCTTTTCTTAAAGTCAATCATGTGGGTTTTATGGTTTGGTATTTTGGCACTAGTATTTGCAATTGTCTGGACAATCATCACCGATCTGCTTTTCAAAGGCAAGCGCAATCTACACGGCACGGCACGTTTTGCAACGAAGAGGGACCTGAAAGAAAACGGACTTCTGAAGGAAGAGGGAGTCATCTGTGGTCAGCTGGCTAATGCAGTTGTTCTTGCCAACAAGGAAAAGAATTCTTCCATATCGATGAAACTTGTGAGGCCTTCGCAGCTCATCTGTCACGGTGGCACAGTCAATACCCTGCTTCTTGCCCCTACGGGATCCGGCAAGGGTGTATCCGTAATCATTCCGACCATTCTTTCCTATCCGCATTCAATGATAATTTTCGATCCCAAGGGGGAAAACTATAATCTTACAGCGGGTTACCGTAAGACTTTTTCCCGAGTCCTGAAATTCGCTCCTTGTTCCTATGATACTTTACGTTTCAATCCGGTCATGGCCATCAGAGACGGAGATGAGTATGCTTTCAGGGACGCTTCTTTGATTGCGTCAATAATATTCGCTCCGTCAAAAGTCGGAGGCGGCGGGGATGAAGCCTCCGAATACTTCTCTAACATGGCAAAAGATCTTGTCACGGGCAGTCTTCTCCACATAAGGTTCGGGGACTATCCCGACAAGTCTCTTGCCGGTCTTCTGCACTTTCTTACGGATGTAGATGAAAAGAGCTTCGAGAAACAAAGCGGTGAGGCAAACAATGAGATCGGTAAGAAGCAGTGCATGGAAATGCTGCATACTAAGCACTACTTCAGGATAACGGAACAGATGTACAACAACCGTCCTTCCTATTACGAGGAAATGACGGTTGACGGAAAGAAAGGTCGTGAATGGATTGAAAGAGATTCATCTGGAAAAATAATCAGGAACGACCTTATAGGAAGAACCATCCCCGCCAAAGATCCTGATGAAAAAATAAAGCTTTCCGCACAGAGTTCACTTTCGCAGAACGCGAAGGAAAAGGGTTCGACCTATGCAACCGTCCGTGCAAAACTCAACCTCTTCAACGATCCAACTCTCGCAGCCGCAACAAGCGGAACCGATTTTGAGATAGAGGATTTTATTACAAGCGATGATCCTATTTCCCTGTATCTTACAGTTCCTTATTCAGATGTCACGCGTATTTCTCCTGTATTCCGTCTTCTGATCTCCTTCATGCTCAAAAAGTTCTCTGAGGGAGAGACACAGTTCGGAGAAGTAAAGCTTAAGCACAATATCCTTTTTCTTCTTGATGAATTTCCGATCCTCGGCTGTTTTCCTGACATTGCGGAGGTTATGGGCGTTTTGCGCGGTTATGGAATCTTTTTTCTTATCGTATGTCAGGCACTTTCTCAGCTTATCGACCGTTACGGTCAGAACCAACCATTCCTTGACCACTGTCCTGTACACATAGTTTTTGCTCCTGGTTCTATTAACGACGCAGAAATGTATTCCCGTTCAATAGGCCAGGAATCAATATCTGAAGGAAAGGTTTCCCGCAGTGGACGCACAAATCTTACGGTCAATACGAACTTAAATTATTCTGACAACAATTTCGGCCGTAATCTTCTTGATGCCGCAGACATCAAGCGTCTTGACGGTGACAAGGCCCTGATTATGGTTCACGGCATGCAGCCTTATATCGCAGAGAAAGTCGTCTATTACATGGACAAGAGGTTTACCAGCCGTTACATGCCTTACAAGGGAAAGGCTCCCGGAATAAAAGAGCTTTACGGAGAATGTTCAGGACTCCCGAGTGTCAGAAGGCGGCTTGCACTTGAGAAAGCTGCCATCAAGAAGGAGATGGAGATGTCATCAGTCTGCAATGATCGGAACATTGACGGAGACGAGAATCTTATTGAGAACGAAGACGGTATCAATGCACTTGAGGCTCTTGCATCTGCAATAAGGCAGAAGGAGGAAAATGATTATGAGTGATGGAAAAAAGAAGATAGTATCATTACGGCTTGACCCGTCCTTGATAAAAAGATACCGGGCTGAATCAGAGGAGAAAAACATCAAGCCTGCGGCGCTTATGAGGCACATACTGGTAAAACATTCTGAAGAATCCGTCAAAACCGAGGAAATCCTTCTCGCAGGTCTGGACCGGATTGAAAACGGAAGCAGAAAGGTTTCGAGGGAAATCGCCGTTCTTTACCAGATGCTCAGAAGCATGTTTTTCACGTATCTAGTAGCGAGCTTTGAGAATTCCAAATTCGCGTTCATCGATGAGACGACATCCAAGAACAAGGATCTGATAAGGGAAGCCGTTACGAAAAAGGATGCGGCTGAGCAGATAATGAAAAAGTTCGATGAGAAATTCCTGTCAGAGCGTCATGTGCAGGGAGCTTTTTTCGATGACCTGATTGAGAAAATCAATGCGCCACTATCAGGAGGTGAGTCATGATGCCAAAACCTGTTGCGGGTTCTCCCGCAAGCATGAAAACAATGATGAAGACGGCTGAGGAGCTGATGAAGGAGCGTATGATGGAAAATCTCCTGAAGGATGACCTTGCCCCTTTTATCGAGTATCTTGATGATGATGAGGTCACGGACATTGCCGTTCCTGACAGCGGAGAGCTGATTGTAACAAGGTTCGGAAAAGGACGCGAGTTCACAGGGAAGATAATCCAGCCATACCTTGTCGAGAGGGTTATCAAGGCAACTGCATCCATAATCGGCAAGTCGCTTGAATCATATACAGGCTTTCCCCTTCTTGAGGGCCGTATTCCAAAGTACAATGCCCGAATCACGGGACTTATGCCGCCAACATGCGAGAGGCCTGAGCTGCAGATCCGCAAGCCACCGAAAAGAATCTACACTCTTGAGGAATATGTGGAGCATGGACAGATGCCGAAAGACATCTATGAAAAACTATGTTCCGTTATTGAAAAAAGAGGAAACATAATTGTCTCAGGCTCCACTGGAAGCGGAAAAACCACATGCACAAATGCAATAATCAAAAAGATGTGTGAGTTTACTCCTGACGACAACTTTTATGTCGTTGAAGATACGCCGGAACTTCAATGCTCAGCTAGAATGAAAACAATGCTGTGCATATCAAAGGAATTTGCACAGAAAGCCGTGGAGGAATCTTTGCGTTTCTCTCCCGACAGAATTATTTTTGGTGAAGTCAGGAACGGCCTTGTCATGCACGAGCTTCTTGACGCATGGAAAACAGGACATTCCGGCAATGTTACCACCATACACTCCAATGACTGTAAGGCAGCCCTAATGCGTATAAGAAGCATGGTCGGTGCAGGAGACAAGGATATGGCGGATCATCTGAGCGAGGTAATACAGCTAGTGATTCATTTAAAGAAAACCAAGGATGGCATCCGCGTGGACGATTTCATGCCGGTAACGGAAGAAACGGACAGGCAGCTTGCATCCTGGATATAAAATTAAAGGAGGTTGTTATGAAAACAACATTAAAGACTTTTCTGGGTGGACGCAAGAGCAAGTATCTCGTCCTTCTTGTCGTGTTCACTGTCGTGTGCAGTAGCGGAGCATTCGCCGCACAGAGTATCGGTATCCTTGATTCCGTGGGTGACAAAATCATAGGACTGATAGGAAGCCGGTGGGTAAAGGCAATCCTTGCCGTTGCACTGATAGTAGAGTTCGGAGTAATTGCCTGGGGTAACGCTCAGGGACAGGGCGACATCATGAAAAAGGTTCTCCCATGGGTAATCGGCACGGCCGGAATACTCGGAGCCACTTCCATCGTTAACTTCTTTTTTTCAAACGTCAAACCGGAAGCTTTGCAGGGCATGATTCAGGTCGCCGAAAGCGTCACGTCACTGACTTGACAGTATCCCAGATTTTTAAGATTATTTTAATCTCTTTTGAGGTTAAAATAGTCTTAAAGGAGGTTTTATGAAAAGAATACAATGTATTTCATTTGCCATTGCATTAGCCGTCCTGATGCCTGGATGTGATAATCCTGCCTCAGTTCAAGGACAGGATACGGAAAATATCATCAGGAACGATAGCTCCGTTCAAGTATCAGAGCTGTGCCGGCTTTTGCTATCAATGGGCTGTGAGGTTGGAAAACTTTACAAGGTCAACGGAAAATATGTTACATCGAAAAACGGAAGCATAAAGACTGCCGAGGACTGTCAAATTGTTATACAGGAGTCGTTTTGTGATTCGGGAAACAAACAAGGACATACATATCGAAACGGGGTAACCGTTCGCTACGACATCTCATGGACCACACAAAAGTATGAGTTGTGGTTCTGTGGGAAACCTTACATATGCGACAAGACAGACAGCGACCTTTCCAATATAATATATGAAAAATATGATTCCGGCTGGACATATTCATATGACAAGGCCTCTGGTATTTTGAGTCAAACGAATGGGTCAAATAGAGGTTCTCTTGACGGAAAGACAATCTCGGATAATAATGCTGCGGTCAAAATTAAGGAACTGTGCGAACCTGGCGATCTCGCAATAATGAGTGTTGATACAAGCCGCGGATATGATGATTTGGTTCCAGGACCTTTTGAGCTGCGCGTCAGCATTTGACGGAGGATGATATGATCAGACATTTTTGTTTTTGTATCTTAGGCATTATTTTTCTCTCAGGCTGTGATATTGACGTGAAGAAAGAAGTTGAGGAATTCTTCATTGACAAGACAATGTCGTCTGGAGAGGCCGACATCAACGGAAGTGACACAGGCGCGTACCTGCTCTCATGGGAGAAAGAAGAAAAAGAATACAGAACGATGGACGGATACGAGGAGCTTGGCGATAAAGGAATCATTGCCGGTAGACCTTACAAAGCGACCGGAAGCTACACTTGTTCCGGTACAGAATGTAAAATGGACGGAGATCAGATTGTCCTCCAGCCACTTGTTATTGATTATGATGGAAACCGGGAGACAAATGAATCATCTTATCGCGGAACGTATTTAGAATGGGGTGCTTTGACAGGTGTTCATAAAAAACTCTGTTACGACTGGAATGTTACCAGGAAGGATTATACTCTCTGGCTCGGAGCAGATGAGTACAAATGGCATGATGAGGTATTTGAGATAAAGCCTGTCTATGTTTGGGTCGAGATTCCTCAGCGGGTTCTCATCAAGTACGACATGAAGGATGTAGTCAAGGTATGGATTGCACGTTCCGTTCCTAATGGAGAAGGAGCTGATGATGTGGGAAGCATCTACATCAATGATACAACCGGAGAAGTAAAATATTATGGTCCGGTAGAGTACCATGAATGGCAGTATGCGGCATATCGGAACAATGAGTCAATGGTGGCAGCCTTTGGAGCACTGAAGGAGGATGCCCTTGCATGGGCTGAGCAGGAGGAAAAAAGTCGCTCAACTTCCTCAGGGGATATGCTTCCTGAAAAGATAAATCTCCGTATCAAATAGCATGTTACCGGAACCAGTCCTCGGGAGGCAGCAGATGTTTCCATGCCGCTATGCGGTTGAACGTCAGCTGCCTTTTTCCGTTTAAAAGGGTCCATATTGTAATGTAGGGAATTCCGTTTTCAGCGCACCATCTTCGAATCTCAGAAATTGACTTCAGTTTTCTGAAGTTTCTTGATTTTGTCCATTTGAAATTCTTGGAGCGGTTGAAGGATATGTCAGGAAGTTTTTCATCCGTTGTATAAAACCAAAGTGCCGGTGCAATGACATTTCTCAGCAGCATAATCATCTGTAAGCTTGGCGGAACGACTTCAGTTGTAATCCTGTAGGTGTAAACAACAGAGCATTTTGATTTCAAGTTTTTTCTGTGCCATTCTGAAAGCTGCTTCTTGTCCATCAGTTCTTTGAGTCCGGCTAATGCAACACTTAAATGTCCGTTACTTTTCATCATTCACTATTTCCTTGTCTGCAAGAATTTCAATATTCGAGTTGGAATTCATCCCATTTTTGCATAAAGCTGCTAGCTTCATGAAGAATACCGAACGAAACCGGCTTGATTTTCCGACATATTTCTTTTTGAGATATGAAAGGCTCCGCTTGTAACGATCGTATGCCCTTCCGTGCAGCACGGTCATTACCCTTAGGGGAGATGATACTTCCTTAAAATTATAAACCGGCAGATATTCCATTTCCCTTACTGACGTACAGATGTATAAATACCGTCTGCCGTTAATTTTGTAGAATAGATTTATCGGATGTTCATCTTCAAGCGTCACAAAACTTTCCCTTCCTGGACCCATGCTGAAAACACTTAAAAGCTCTCCTTCAGCAAAAAGAGAAAAATGTCCGTTTGTAGGTGGAATTGTTATTACTGTCTCCATATTTTTAAATATAATTTATTTTTTTTCACTTTTCAAGTGTCATTCCTGTTTACATTCAGTTAATTATATGTTATGGTAAAATTAGGTGTACAGGATTGGCAGGGAGCTAACTTGAATGTTAAATCTGATGTCAATTCAGAAAATCTAAAAAACGTCGGACATAAAAACAGCGCCTCAAAAGAAACCGGATTTTCTTCCGGCAAATCAGTCAATGGCTTTCTTGAACAACTCGTTGCACATTCAAGTGATTTTACATTTAATCCTGAAACCGTCAGACGTATTGCCGGTGATATAAAAGCTCAGATAATCAGCGAGCATGAAAAAGAAGAGTTTTCTAGTACTCGATTTGACTTTTCCATAAATCAAAAATTGCACGATTCTCTTATAAGAGCTCTTGAAGAAGATTCTATAAAACTTCCAATTGTAGATTATACATATCAGAATTATGATGTTTTATTCCCACAGGGATTGGTTGATACTCCAATTGAAACTTTAAAAATGGGGGATAATCAGTTTCTGAAATTCAACAAACCTGACAGGGATTATCTTCTTGCAGCTGCATACCAGACATTGGCAACTCCTTCCTTGATTTTTGATTCTATGTCGCTTGATTCAAAAAGTGGAGAATTAAAACCCGTCCGAGTTTATGGAAAATCTTTCTATAGAGAAAATAAGGATAAATCACGTGCAGTTGAATCAGTTATTATCTTTAAGGAAGAAAACAATATTGTTATAGGAACACACAATAAGGATTTTTCAAGATTTGTAAATCAAATAAAAACGGCCGACCAGATTATCTATGCAGATAAGACTGTCAGCCGAGTATGCGAACTCGCCAAAGGCGGACGCGCATATGTGCGGACTGAAGGCGATAATGCCCAATCCCTAAATCGAAATTACAATAAAAGTTCAGTTTTGTCAATATCGGATTTAATCAAAAATAAAAGACTGT
>JAGADS010000199.1 GCA_017613485.1 Treponema sp. | reverse complement strand
TCTATCCCAATTTATCAAGTTTAAACTCAAGAATTTTTCAAAGTCCTGCGGGAGAGGGGCTTCAAGATGCTCTGGCAGTGAAACTGGATTGTCTTTGGGAAACGAGAGCCTGAATGCATGTAAAAAGAATTTCTGGCCGGTATGTGCCTCATCAGTATCATAGGCAGTGTCTCCGTATAGTGGAAAACCGTGAAATGCACTTTGGCATCTTATCTGGTGTTTTTTACCTGTATGAATCTTAAACTGAACGAGGGTAAGCGGCTTTTTATCTGAGAATGAAAGAGGAATGGCCTCTGTTACGGCTTTTTCTCCAGATTGTGAGATTTTGACTTTGTGAAAACCGTTCTTGTCCGTTTCTGATTCCTCTATGCAGTCTGTCCATGTTTCCTTGTTTTTCAGACAGCCCCGTACAATTCCAAGATAGTCCTTCTTTATGGAATGAGCCTGCATTGCCTCCGTAAACCATTTTGCACCTTCAAGACTGAGTGAGAATGCCACAAGTCCGCTTGTAAACCTGTCAAGTCTGTGGAGAGGTCCCGGTTTAAAGGAAATTGAATGAGATTCAAGCTTCTCTCCGTAAAATTGAATTACTTCCTCCCAGAGGCTTTTTCCCTTGCCTCCAGGCTGTACGCTGATGCCGCTTTCCTTGTTTATGATCAGGATGTGTTCGTTCATGAAAACACAGTCGATTGAAGGCGTGTAATCTGTATAGTTTTCTTGACTTGAATTATGCTCGGAAATTAAAAAAGCCGCGATTTTTATGACATCTCCCTCAGAAACAGTCTGATTTCCCCTGCAAGAACTGCCGTTTATGCGTATGAGTTTTTTGCGTATGGCAGAATAAATCCCTGAGGAAGAGGTTTCCGGCATGATTTTCTGAAGGATTCTGTCCAAGCGCCTGCCGTCATCATTTTTCCCGGCTGTAAATTCCCTAAACTCCATATTTACAAATTATAGAACAAAAAAATCTGTTATGCTACTAGACAAAACTCTATAATAAAGTAAAATAGAGTTTATGGTAAATGCAAGAGGACAATTATTATTATTTTTCAAAAACCCAGTGTTATTATCTTGTATTTCCAGTTGGTTTTGTGCCCAGCTAATCAAGACACTGATCAAATTGTTCTCTGGCAAGGTTCACAGCCTTAAAGAACTGTTTGAGTTATTGTTATGGAGAACAGGAAGCATGCCATCCAGTCATGCAGCCCTTGTTTCCTCTTTGTGCACTGCAATTGGGTTCAGGTCTGGGATCAACTCCGACATATTTATTCTTTCATTGGGATTTTTTCTGGTCACTATCCGTGATGCCGTTGGTGTAAGGCGTGCAAACGGAATTCAGGCCAGGACATTAAATAAGGTGGGACGCGTGTTGAAGGAAAAAGAACTAATGGATTTCAGTCCCATAAAGGAAGTGCAGGGGCACAGCCCGGCTGAAGTTGCGATAGGCTGCCTGCTCGGATTTTTTATAGGATTTGCGTTCAGCGTGTTAAAGTAAATGAAGTTCAGGTTCAGTTTGTTTTTTTCACTTGTAGTTTTTCTCTTTCTCTGCGGCTTTCTTTATGCGTTCAGAAGCATTCCTGTTGCAAAAATCTGGAATAATTACAGCGTTGCCTATGTTGATAACAGTGTTTCCGAGGATCTCGTAGTTTTTTATCTTGAAAGTGAAGGCTGCACGGATGTAATAACCCTCTCGTCACAGGTAGTTCCCTTTGTTTCTGCTGTTTCTCCCGTGGCTTCCTATGATTCTGAATATCTTGACCAGAGGCTTAAATATTTTTCAGATCAGGGCAGTGCTTACAGACTTTACTACATTCCAGACCGTTATCAGGACAATGCATCACGGGCAATAGCAAAAGTAGGCCGTGAGCTGGGCATAGAGGCAGGACTTGATTCTGTTGAGCGCTATCCGTGGCTTGTTCCGCTTATATGTCTTGCTACATTCATCATTCTTTTCCTAGCGTCAAAATATCGTAGTGTATTTGCGTTGCCGGCGGTATTTCCTGTTCTTCTTTCTTTCTCGCAGCCCTTTTATGCCGTTGCCGCAGCAGTCTGTCTCATGCTTCTTGCCATATACCTTATCAACGGACTTTGGACCAGGAGAAAATTTGTGTCGGCGGTTTTCCGCTCACTTTACATAGACATACTTATTGCATCCTCCCTTTTGATTGTACTTGCCGTTTCACCTACTGTTTTCATGCTTTCTCTCGGTGTGTATGCTTCCTGTGTGATGGCATTCGTATTTCTTGGGGCACTTCATGAGTATCAGGAATATAAGTACTCGTTTACATACATTCCGATTTTTTCAGCATGGCAGATTCCTGTTGTGTACAGAAAAACCGCTAAGTATGTCGCAGGCACATGCCTCCCGATCATTGGACTGCTGATTATGTTCCTGATTTCAGCTACTTCGACTCCAATGGCATCAATACAGGGAATAGCAGTTCCATCTCCAGTAGATGCGACTGTTTCAAATCCGACTTCAGGCAGTCTTCCCAACATGAACTCTTTTTATGAATGGGCATGGAGGCAGATTTCATATCCATACCGCACACTCAATGATTCAAGTGCAGTTCAGCCTCCGAAAGAAGGAGATGCAGTGACAGTCTCACATTATACAAATACTGATGAGGGTATTGTTGTAACTGAGGAACCTGTTCTTGTCTTCAATGATGAGTTTAAGAAAAAACTTCGGGAAGAGAACATGGAGAATGCTTCAGTTGAAAAGCTCATGTCGAGTCAGGATGATGATGTTGTCGTGAAATATTCCAGCGGCATTAAGAGCAAATCTGACTCACAGCACAACGGAATAAATCTGGCGTTATTATTGACGGCCTTAATCATACCGCTTGCATTGTTTGCGGCATATTTAGGACTTGGACGAAAGAAATATGAAAACAGTAAGTAACTTAGTACCAAACGAGAAAAAACAGTTTGAAAGCTCAGTCAGGGCATTTTTGCCAAGGTACGCGCTTGTACCGTTCAGGCAGCATGACGAGCTTGAATATCAGTGCATCGTGAAAGAAGGCGATGTTGTAAGGGAAGGGCAGGTAATAGCACTGTCGTTAAATGAAAAGACGCAGAAAAAAGCCTATATTCATGCACCAGTTCCGGGAACTGTCATTTCTCTTGAGGACTGCATGCAGCCGGACAATGAGATGGGACCTGCCGTAAAGATCCGGATGGAGGGGGCTTTCTCCTATCTGGGAAAAAACATTCATCAGATGGAGTGGCAGTGGTATTCAAGAAATGAGCTCATGGATTTGATAGCTGATAAGGGTGTCATAAATACATTTGATTCATCATCACCTCTTTATCAGCAGATTGCGGGTCCGGACAATAATAAAAGACGCTTTATCGTAGTCCGAATGTTTGATGATGATCCCAGTCACAAGACAGATTCTTTTGTTGCCCAGGCTCTCACAAAGGAAGTTGTAGAAGGAAGCCGTATTCTGGCAAAGGCAATAGACGCTAAAGGTGTTGTATTCGTACTTTCAAAAAAAATGAATGTTCAGATTGATGCCGAACCTTTTGGTTCACTTCCTGTTTTAACCGTAAGGACAGACGGAAGAAAATATCCCTCTGGATTTAAGCAGAATCTGGTTCATATAATCAGGAAAGCATCAAAGCCTTCTGAGCAGGAGGATTTTAATTCTGTAAACCGTTTCAGTCTTTTTGTTGATCCAGAGACATTGTATTCAGTTTATGAGGCAGTTGTATTCGGAAAACCTGTGCTGGAAACCTTTGTTCACGTGTCAGGCTCATGCCTTCAGACATCGGCAATGCTTCAGGTAAGAATAGGTACGACAATTAAGAGCCTTGTAAATCAGTGCGGAGGCTTCAAGACAAAACCGTCAAAAATAATAATCAATGGAATGATAACCGGTTGTTCAGTGGAAACTCTGGAAACTGCAATAACGCGGAGTGTAAAGTCAGTGGCTTTTGTTCCTGCCAATGAGCTTAATGACCACCGTCAGAACCTGTGCGTAAGGTGCGGTAAATGCCGGCTTATCTGCCCGGAGGAAATATATCCTGATTTGATGTACAGGCACTGCAACGGAGGTAAAAAGGTCGGAAGCGATATGATTGCAACGTCAATTCTCTGTTCTGGGTGCGGATTGTGCAACAGCATCTGTCCTTCCAGGCTTCCTTTGTGTCAAACTATAGAACAGTTGAGGAAAAACGAATATGAGAATAAATAAAATCTTTAAGTATTCACAGCCGGCTCCTTCATTAAAGCCTTATATATACATCACACCTTCGATAGGTACTTTGCGTAAATGCCTGCTTTTGTTTTTAATACCACAGCTGATTATGCTTTTTGTAACGCATTCTTATTCAGCTCTCTTTGTGATTCTTGCGGCAGTGATAGCTTCCATGGGCGCGGAGATACTTTCACTCCTGTATCATAATGAAAAAGGCATAGAGATAATGTCTCCTCTTGTTCAGGGCATAATAACCGGAATGCTTTTCCCCCAGACTTTTTCTCCCATAGTTGCATTCATCCTGACTCTTGTCGTAATGACCTTTGGAAAATATTTCTTTGGAGGTTTTGCTTCCTCTTGGATTACTGTTCCGGCTCTTACGATTGTCATAGCCTATGTGCTTAACATAAATGCATTTCCTGCCATTCCGCTCACGATAGAGGACATTCAGTCTAGGAATGCGGCGCTTGTTCTTGTTCAGAACGGTTCAATTCCCATGCTTGAGGTGGATGCTTCCATAACGGCATTTTTCAACAAGACAGTTTTCCGGCTGTTCGGCATTGTAGTACCTGACGGCTATGTCTCATTGTTCTGGGATAACGGCTCGTTGATTCCGGCATTCAGGTTCAACTTCATAACACTTATTTCGTCGATTATCCTGATTGCAAGCGATATGATTGATTTTGTAATT